>DASXOU010000600.1:0-14037 GCA_036494045.1 Polyangia bacterium
CTGCTGCTCGTACGACACCTCGACCAAGTGCGCGCCGCCGCTGCGAAGCGAAGCCGATCGCCAGGCGGTGCGCGAGGCGCTCGCGGACGGCACCATCGATTGCATCGCCACCGATCACGCCCCGCACGCGACGCAGGAGAAGGAGCTCGAGTTCGACCAGGCGGCGTTCGGCATGCTCGGCCTCGAGACCGCGCTCGGGCTCGGGCTCAAGCTGGTCGACGAGAAAGTGTTGACGCTGCCGGCGCTGATTCGCCGGCTCACCGTCGGGGCGGCGGCGATCTTCGGACTGCCCGGCGGCACGCTGAAAAAGGGCGCGCTCGCCGACGTCGCGGTGATCGATCTGGACGTGGCGTACAAGGTCGAGCCGGAAAAGTTCCGCTCGAAGTCGCGCAACTCGCCGTTCCGCGGCTGGGAATTGCGCGGGCGCGTCGCGCACACGATCGTCGGCGGGCAGGTCGTCTACATGGGTGAGCATGCCGGCTGACCTCGCGCGGCTCGCGCTCGAAGACGGCACCGTCGTGCGCGGCCGCGCGTTCGGCGCGCGAACGACAAACGACAACGAAGGTGCCGGCGAGGTCGTGTTCAACACGGCGATCACCGGCTACGAGGAGGTCGTCACCGATCCTTCGTATCGCGGGCAGATCGTGGTCATGACCGCGCCCGAGATCGGCAACGTCGGCTGGAACGCCGAGGATCTCGAATCGCAGCGTCCGTGGCTCTCCGGCTTCGTGGTGCGCGAGCTCTCGCCCGTCGTCTCCAACTGGCGCGCGCAATCCTCGCTCGACGAGGTGCTGGCGCGCGCCGGCGTGCCCGGCATCGAAGGCGTCGACACGCGCATGCTGACGCAGAAGCTGCGCGACCAGGGCGCCATGCGCGGCATCATCACCAGTGACGCGAAATTGTCCGACGCGGCGCTCGTCGATCTCGTCAAGAAGTCGCCCGGGCTCGAAGGGCGCGATCTGGTGCGCGAGGTGACCTGCCCGTCGAGGTTCAAGTGGGACGAAGGCAGCTGGCACCACGCGCAGGATCCGCGCGCGCGCCGGACGCACGACAAGCACGTCGTCGCCTACGACTTCGGGATGAAGCGGAACATCCTGCGCATGCTCGTCGACGCCGGCTGCGAGGTGACCGTCGTGCCGGCGACGACGCCCGCGTCCGAGGTGCTGTCGCTGTGGCCCGACGGCGTGTTCCTGTCGAACGGTCCCGGCGATCCGGCGGCGGTCACCTACGCCGCCGAGGCGTGCCGCACGATCGTCGAGAAAAAAGTGCCGCTCTTCGGCATCTGCCTCGGCCATCAGATCCTCGGCCTGGCGCTCGGCGGCTCGACCTACAAGCTGAAGTTCGGCCATCACGGCGCCAACTGCCCGGTCATGGATCTCGGCACGCGCAAGGTCGAGATCACCTCGCAGAACCACGGCTTCGCCGTCGACGTCGACAGCTTGCGCGGCAAGGCCGAGCTCACGCACGTCAACTTGAACGATAACACCGTCGAGGGCATGCGCCTCGGCAGCGGGCCCGCGTTCAGCGTCCAATATCACCCCGAGGCGTCGCCCGGGCCGCACGACGCGTCGTACCTCTTCGATCGCTTCATGGCGCTCATCGAGCAGAACCGGTGACGCCGTGAGCGTGCTCGCCAACGCGCTCGATCGCGTGATCGCGTTCGCGGCGCGTGAAGAGCAGGAGCTGGTCACCGCGCGCGAGGAGTGGGCGGAGAAGGCCGGGCGCGTCTTCGACGACGACGCGCTCTACGAAGAGCGCACCACCGCGTTCCTCGAATGGTACGCGCTCGAGCGCGAGCTGCCGTCGGGGAAGGTGCCGGCGGAGCGCTTCTTGGCCGAAGAGCCGCTCGACGACAAGGAGGGCGCGTGGGTACACGCGCTCGGGACGTCGCATCGATCGCTCTTCGAGGTGCAGCGCGTGCACGAAGGCGTCATCCTGCTCGACGACTTGTTGTCGGGCGGATCGTTCGCGGTCACCGAGCGGCGGCGGCTGCCCGGCGTCGAGGAGCACGAGATCTTCGAGGTGCGCCTCGTCGCCAACGTGATGACGCCGCCGGAGCTGCTCTTCACGCGCGCGTTCCAGTTTCATCCGCGCGAGGCGTTCCCCGAGCTCAAGCGCCACGCCGAGCGCGCGCGCAAGGCGGGCGAGCCGCGCGCCGAGACGCTGTTTCGCCTGCTGCGGCTGCGCTTGAAGGCGCTGCGCTACAAGCACGTCACGGCCGACAAGATCTACAAGGAAGAATGATCGCGCGCGCGGCGCTCTTCGTCGCGGTGCTGGCGGCGGCGTCGACGGCGCGCGCGCAAGCGACAACGGCGTCCACGGGCATCGCCGTCGAGCGGTTCGTGCCGGCGCTGGGGCCGACGGCGCTCGTCGGCGTCGACGGCGCGGCGGTGACGCCGGCGGGCTCCGTGTCGTTCGCCGCCTCGCTCGATGGGCTGCACGATCCGATCACGCTGCGCACGCCGACGACGAGCGATCTGGTGTCGCGGCCGGTGCGCGACGCGCTCGTCGGCGACGTGGCGCTCGAGTTCGGCGTGTGGAAGCGGCTCGCGCTCGCCGTCGGCGTGCCGGTCGTGCTCTACCAGGACGGCGATCGGCTGCGCGGCACCGGCACCAGCGAAGCGGCGCTGGCGGCGACGGCAGCGGGCGACATTCGCGTGCGCGCCAAGGCGTCGCTCGTCGAAGGGCGCCGGCTCGGCGCCGCCATCGTCGTCGAGGTGACCGCGCCCGCGGGCGGGCAGTCCGACTTCGCCGCCACCGACGGCGCCACCGTCGAGCCGCGCCTGGTCGTCGACGCGCACCTCGGGCGGCTGACGCTGGCCGCGCAAGTCGGCGTGCGCTTCGAAAAAGATCGCGCGCTCTTCACCACCTCGTTCGGCGACGAGCTCATCTGGGGCGCGGGCGCAGCGCTGTCGCTGGTCGAGCGCGCGCGGCTCGGGCTCGGCGCCATCTTCGAGGGCGCGGGCGGCGTCGGCCCGTCGGCGGGCACGCGGCCGGCGGAGCTCCGCGGCGCCGTGCGCTTGCGCGTCGGCCCCGTCGCGCTCGACGCGGGCGCCGGCGGCGGCGTCGACGCCGCTGTGGGCGCGCCGGCGTGGCGCGTCTTCGTGGTGGCGCGCGGGACCTTCCCCCTATCATCGCCGGTGGCCCGATGACGCCGTCGGTGTTACGTTTGCGGTGATGGAGCTGCAAGGGCGTCGCGTCGTCGTCGGAGTCGCCGGCGGGATCGCCGCGTACAAAGCGGCGGAGCTGGTGCGCGCGCTGGTCAAGGCCGGCGCCGAGGTGCGCGTGGTAATGACCGACGCGGCGCAGAAGTTCATCACGCCGCTGACGCTGCAGGCGCTGTCGCAACATCCGGTCGCGACCGACACGTTCGACCTGACGCAGGAAGCGACCATCGGCCACATCACGCTCGCCGACACCGCGGAGCTCCTCGTGATCGCGCCGGCGACGGCCGACGTGATCGCGCGGCTGGCGCACGGCCTGGCCAACGATCTGTTGACGACGGTGGCGCTGGCCTGCAAGGCGCCGCTCCTCCTCGCGCCGGCGATGAACGTGAACATGTGGCGCCATCCGGCGACGCAGGCGAACCTGCGCACGCTCGTCGAGCGGGGCGCGCACACCGTCGGGCCCGACGCCGGCGAGCTGGCGTGCGGCTGGGTAGGCGAGGGGCGCCTCATCGAAGCGGCCGACATCGCGCGCGCTTGCGTCGAGCTCCTCGGTCGGCGCGATTGGGCGGGGCGGCGCGTGGTCGTGACCGCCGGGCCCACGCACGAGCCGATCGATCCGGTGCGCTTCGTCGGCAACCGCTCGACGGGCAAGATGGGCTTCGCCATCGCGGCGCGCGCGGCGCGGCGCGGCGCCGAGGTCACGTTGATCGCGGGGCCGACGGCGCTGCCGACGCCGGCGGGAGTCACGCGCATCGACGTGACCACCGCGCTCGAGATGCGCGCGGCGACGCTGGCGAACGTCGACGGCAGCGCGATGGTGGTGATGACCGCGGCGGTCGCCGATTATCGGCCGGCGGCGGCGGCGCCACAGAAGCTGAAGAAGGACGCGCTCGGCGACGCGCCGTCGCTGGCGCTGACCAAGAACCCCGACATCCTCGCCGAGCTCAAGGGGCGCGCGCCGGTCGTGGTCGGCTTCGCCGCCGAGACCGAGGACGTCGAGCGCCACGCGGCCGAGAAGCTTGCCCACAAGGGCTGCGACCTCATCGTCGCCAACGACGTCAGCGAGGCCGGCTCGGGCTTCGGCACCGATACCAACCGCGTGGTGCTGCTGGCGCGCGACGGCAGCGTCGAGCGCTTGCCGCAGCTGTCGAAGGACGAGGTCGCCGATCGCATCCTCGATCGCGCGCGCGCGCTGCTCGGTCCGGCCGACGCCATCGCCCTGGTGCAGCGTTGAGCGATCGCGACGAGCTCTTGCAGATCGCGCGGCAAGCCAAGGAGCACGTGGCCTGGCTCGAGCGCGGCGGCGTCGTCGGCTTGCCGCCGGGCGAGGGCAGGGTAGCGCCACGGCCCGCGACGGTGACGGCGCCTATCGCCGCGCCGGCATCCGATGGCGGCGGTGCCCGGCGGCTGGCGGCGATTCGCGAGGAGCTCGGCGATTGCCAGCGCTGCAAGCTCGCCGGCAAGCGCACCAACATCGTCTACGGCGTCGGCAACCCCGACGCGCCGCTCGTCTTCGTCGGCGAAGCGCCGGGCGCCGATGAAGATCGCACCGGCGAGCCGTTCGTCGGCGCCGCCGGCCAGCTGCTCACGAAGATGATCGAGGCGATGGGCCTCGCGCGGCAGGACGTCTACATCTGCAACATCTTGAAGTGCCGCCCGCCCGGCAATCGCAACCCCGAGCCCGACGAGATCGCCGAGTGCGAGCCGTTTCTCAAGAAGCAGCTCGCCGCCATCCGCCCGCGCATGATCGTCACGCTCGGCAAGTTCGCCGCGCAGTGCCTCTTGCGCTCGGACGCGCCGATCTCCAAGCTCCGCGGCGCCTGGAAATCCTACGAAGGCATCCCGCTCATGCCCACGTACCATCCCGCGTTCCTCTTGCGCACGCCGTCGGCCAAGCGCGAAGTATGGACCGACCTGCAAGAGGTGATGCGCGAGCTCGACCGCCTCGGCCTCGCGCGCAAGAAGTAGCCGCGCCGTCGACAAGAAACGCACACCGTCGACGCAAGATCGCGAGCTTGACCGCTGGCGCGCCGCTTGCTCATTGCCGCCGCATGCGCATCTTCCTCTTGCTCCTGGCGACTACGCTCGCCGCCGCCGGCTGCCGCCAGGATCTCGGCGCCGACGACGTCATGGCCGACCTGACCGCGCTCGCCGACGGCAGCGTCGTCGCCTGCATCGCCCACGACGTCACCTATCGCGAGGGCGAGGCCGACTGCTGCAAGCACGAGGTCACCTACGCGACGGTGCGCCTCGACGCCGCCGGCGCGCTCCACGATCACGCCGCCGCCGCGTCGTGCCCCGATTACTACGGTCTTCCCTATCCGGTTCCCGTCGCCGGCTTCCAGGTCACGCTGCCCGACGGCGGCGCGCTCGTCTTCGACAACGGCAAGGAGGTCGTGCAGTCGGTCGCCGCCGACGGCACGGTCGACTGGTCGACGACGCTCGGCTTCTCCGCTGCCGCGCCCTTGACCGCGCTCGGGCCCGACGCCGTCTTCGTGGGGGCGAGCGGCGTCGTGCATCGCCTCGCGCTCACCGACGGCAGCATCACCTGGGCCGTCAGCGCCGAGTAGCTAGGCGAACTTGACCTTCTCGACGAGCTTGAGCGCGAAGCGCTCGTCCCACGCGCCGTCGGCCTGCAGCCGGCAGCAGACGCCGCACGCGATCACGTGCCGCTGTTGCGCGCGCTTGCGAAACGCCATGCGCCCGCACGCCGGGCACTCGTACACGTAGCGGTGCCGCGACGCGCGATTCTTCGGATACGGGTTGGCGTGGAACACGCGGATGCCGAGCTGCAGCGCCACCTCTTTGAAGAGCGTGTTGTGCCCCGACGGCTTTCCGAGCGTGTGCAGATACAGATGCAGCATCTCGTGCTCGAGCGTCTTTTCGGCGTCGGCGAGCCCATACTCGCGAAAGTGCCACAGCGACAGCTCGATGAGCTTCCAGCCGTAGGTGATGCGTCCCGTCAACCGCCTGAGGAGCGAATTGAAGACGATGGTGAAGTCGCGCGGCAGGACGTCGCCGAATTTCTCGCGGTTCACTCGCGCGTAGTGTTCGTACAGATGCTCCACCGCCGCGTCGAGGTCACCATCGGCCATGGGGCATGAGGATGACGGACTCGCGACGCGCGGCAACCACGGCCGAGCGCCTGCTCGCTCGCCAAGTTGAGTCTTCCGTCGCCGTCGAGTAGATTCCACGCGTGCCTCCGCATCCGCTACCGATAGACGCCGCCGTCGTCGACGAGTGCCGCGCGCTCGCGGGCGACATCGCCGCCGGCGTGCAGCGCTTCATCGACGCGCACACCACCGTCTCGATCGAGCGCACCGTCTTGCGCGCCTACGGCATCGACGGCGCCGACGCCGAGGGCGTGCCGCTCGTCAACACCTGCGTCGATCGTTACCTCGCCGCCGGCAAGGCCGGTTCTCGTCTCGGACACGGCATCGCCTGGTGGCTCGGCCGCGCGCTCGCCGCCGGCGCGCCCAGCCCGCAAGAGGCCGCCGAGTCGCTCGCCTATGGTGGCACCGTCGACGATGGAGCCGCCGGCCCGTCGCGCGCCGAGGTCCTCGCCGCGCTGGCACCGCACACCGCGGCCGCGCTCGCGCGCATCGATCGCGCGCGCGAAATCCGGCACGGCCACAAGGCCCGCCTCGGCACCGGCCCGACGCCGTGGAAGTACGTCATCGTCGCCACCGGCAACATCTACGACGACGCCGATCAGGCGCGTGCCGCCGCCCAGGCCGGCGCGGACGTCATCGCCGTCATCCGCTCGACTGCGCAGTCGCTCATCGACTACGTGCCCTACGGCGCCACCACCGAGGGCTTCGGCGGCACCTGGGCCACGCAGGAAAACTTCAAGATCGTCCGCACCGCGCTCGACGACGAGCAGGACAAGCTCGGCCGCTACCTCATGCAGGTGAACTACAGCTCGGGCCTGTGCATGCCCGAAATCGCGCTCCTCGGCGCCGTCGAGCGGCTCGACATGCTGCTCAACGACGCCATGTACGGCATCCTCTTTCGCGACATCAACCCGCGCCGCACGCTCTGCGATCAATATTTCTCGCGCCGGGTCATCGCGCGCGCCGGCATCATCATCAACACCGGCGAGGACAACTACCTCACCACCGCCGACGCCGTCGAAAAAGCGCACACGGTGATGGCGTCGCAGTTCATCAACGAAGCCTTCGCGCATCGCGCCGGCCTGCCCGACGAGCTCATGGGGCTCGGCCACGCCTTCGAGATCGACAAGTCGATCGAAGACTCGTTCCTCATGGAGATCGCGCAGGCGCAATTGGTGCGGCAGATCTTCCCGCGCCATCCGATCAAGTGGATGCCGGCCACCAAGCACAAGTCGGGCGACATCTTCTGGTCGCACCGCGTCGACGGGCTCTACGACCTGGTCGGCGTCGCCACCGAGCAGTCGATCGAGCTGCTCGGCATGATGACCGAGTCGATCCACACGCCGCTCCTGCAAGATCGTTTCGTGGCGCTCAAGGGCGCCGACTACGTGTTCAACGCCGCGCGCCACCTGTCGGACGAGATCATCTGGAACCCGAACGGCCGCGTCGTCGCGCGCGCCAAGCTGGTGCTCGGCGAGGCGCGCGATCTTCTGCGCGAGGTCAAAGCTGAAGGCATGTTCTCCGCCGTCGCGCGCGGCGCCTTCGCCGACGTCAAGCGCCCCGAAACCGGCGGCCGCGGCCTCGGCGGCGTCGTCGAGAAGGCCAACGACTACGTCAATCCGATCCTCGACGCGCTCGAAGGTAAATCATGAGCAAGGAGATGATCCGCGCCTACGGCGATCGCAAAGACGACGGCCGCATCCAGCTCAGCTTCACGCTGCCGGTGCCACCGTCGGGTCGCGCCAAGGAGGCGGCGCGCCGCTTCGCCGAAGCGCTGGGCCTCAAGAACGTGCTCGTCGCCACGATGGAGAAGGCGGGCTCGACCTTCAGCTTCTTCGTCGTCTACGCCAACGCCGACGTGCAGCTCGACTTCTCCGAGATCATCGTCCCCGAGGTCACCGTCCCCGAATGGGGCTTCAAGGAGATCAACCATCTGGTCCACGACGAGCTCGGGCGCAAGGTCGTCGTCGTCGGCGCCTGCACCGGCTCGGACGCGCACACCGTCGGCATCGACGCCATCTTGAACATGAAGGGCTACGCCGGCGACAAGGGCCTCGAGGCCTATCCGTGGTTCGACGCCTACAACCTCGGCGCGCAGGTCGACAACGCCGCGCTGTTGGCGCGCGCCAAGGAGCTGCGCGCCGACGCCGTCCTGGTCTCGCAGATCATGACGCAGCGCGATCTGCACATCGAGAACTCGTCGCAGCTCATCGAGCTGGCCAAGAAGGGCGGCATGCGCGATCTCCTGTTCCTCCTCGGCGGGCCGCGCATCGATCACAAGCTGGCGCGCGAGCTCGGCTACGACGCCGGCTTCGGCCCGGGCACAAAGCCCTCGCAGGTGGCGAGCTACATCGTCGACACGCTGCTCAAGCGCCGCCACGGCGCGGCGCGCGAGCGATGATGAGCCCGCTCGTCTTCGGGCTCATGGTGCTGGTGAGCTTCGTCGCGCCGGTGCCGCTCATCGCGTGGCTCGATCGCCCGCGAAAGAAACCCTAGTGTACGCAGGACACATCGCCTCAGCGCTGGCGATGAAGGCCAAAGAGCCGCGCGCGCCCACGTGGGCGCTCGTCCTCGGCGTCGGCGTGCTCGACGTGCTCTTCGGCATCTTCGTGCCGCTCGGCATCGAGCGCGCGACGGTGACGCCCGGCGTGTCGCCCGGCTTCCGGCTCGACTTCATCGACTGGTCGCACTCGCTGGCCATGTCGCTCGTGTGGGCGCTGGTCTTCGGCGCCCTGGTCGCTTTGTTCGGGCGTCGCGGCGTAGTCGTCGCCGCCTGGTGCGCCTTCGCCGTCTTCTCGCACTTTCTGCTCGATCTGTTGATGCACCCGCACGACCTGGCGCTGTGGCCGCATTCGTCGGCGCACCTCGGCTTCGGCATCTGGACCTTCCATCCGCCGTTCTGGTGGTTCTTCGAGCTCGCGTTCATCGCCGCGTGTCTCGCGTATTACGTCGCGCGCGCCGGCAAGCTGCAGACGTTCGGCGGCCGCGCCTGGGCGGTCGTCGCCGTCGTCGTCATCCTCCACGTCGTCAATTCGCCGTGGCTGTCCCCGACGAAGTGAACCGGCGCAAAAGCTCGGCCGCGTCGGCGGCCGGCAAGACGCGCATCACCGTGTCGCGCTCGACGGTTCGGCCGAGCAGGTGAAACCAGACGGCGAGCGCGCGATTGGCGCGCACGCTCGTCGGTGACGCCAGCACCATGCGGCGCAGCTCCTGCCCGGCGGCGGCGATGCGCGCCGGATCGCGCGAGCGCACCGCGTTGGCCGCCGCCAGCTCGGGCGCCGCCGGATCGATCGTCGTGAACGCCAGCGGCACGAGCTCGGGATGGCGATCGCGCCGCACGTAGACCGACGCCGCCTCGCTCCAGAAGATCTCGGCCCACGCCGGATCGGCGAACAGGTAGCGATGCGTGAAGCGCTGTTCGTTGTTCGATCCGAGCGCCCAGCCGACGCCGTCGAGCCGCAGCCGCGCGAGCAGGGCGGGCCTGCGCTCGGCCTGGATGCAGGTGGCGACGAACGCGCCCGGATAGAGCGTATCGAGCCGCCCGTCGACGAGGACGGGCACGCCGCGAAAGATGAGATAGCCGCCGAACTCGAACGAGTCGAGCACCGGCCCGTCGAGCCCGTGCGCGTGCGCGAAGTCGACCGCCGCCACCGGAACGACGCGCTCGTCCGCGCCGAGCGCAAACGGTGCGCCGCGACGCGCGCCCACGGCGAGGACCACGAGTGCGAGCGCTGCCAGCGCCGTCAGCGCGCGCGGCGAGCGCAGCCGCGGCATCGCTTCGTCGACGAGGAGCGCGATCGGCAGCGCCGCCGCCAGCGTCAGATACGGCAGGTAGCGCGAGCTGCGCATCCCGAGCAGCGCAAAGCCGACCACGAGCGCGACGTGCCACGCGTCGACCGGCGCGCGCTTTTGCCTTCGCACCGCGACCACGATCCGCGCGATCACGGCCACGAGCGCGACCGCCGCCCACGCGCCGCCCACGTTCGACAGCGCCGCCGCTCCGAGCCCGCGGAACTCGGCGATGTACATGCGCATCATGCCGCTCTGGGCGACGCCGACGCCGGTGGTGAACGCTGCCAGCCCCTCCGGATTGACGAGCCCGACGAGCGGCGCCGCCACCATCGCCAAAAGCGCCGCCGCGAGCGCGCGCCCCGTCGGCGGATCGCCGGCGACGATCGACAGCCGCGGCCAGCGTGCGCACACGCGCGCGATCGCCAGTTGCGCCGCGCGCGCCGCGATGATCGCGTAGACGACGAGGCCCGCGCGATGCAGCACGATCCCGATCCACGACACCGCCACGAGCCAGCCGAAGCGCCGCCGCTCGCACAGCGCCAGCACCATCGGAAACAGCGCCAGCGACAGCATCATCGGCCGATCCGCCCACGGCAAGAGCAGCAGCGCCAAGAGCGCCACCAGCGCCGGCAGCGCCGCGCGCGTCACCAGGCGAAACCCGAATGCCACGAGCGCCGCGCAGCCGAGCCGGAACAGCACGAGCCCGACGAAGCCGGCGCGCGCGAAGAACGTCCACAAGATCGCGTCGGCCACGAGATCCTTGTAGCGCCACGGCGCGCCCGCGAAGCTGAACGAGAACGGATCGACCGGCAGCGTCGATCGCGTCGCCAACGCCGCGCGCCCCGTCGCCAGGTGCCACCACGTGTCGGGATCGTGCGCCGGTGCCCACGACACGAGCGCCGCGGCGGCGAGCGCGCAGCCGACGACCAGGAGCGTGGCGCGCGAGCGCATCCGTGCCGTCGAGCTTACACTGTCCCCGTGGCCCGCGTCGCCCAGCGCCTGCCGGACAACGTGCCCGGCGCCTTCTTCGTCGATGACACGTGCATCGACTGCGACGCGTGTCGCCAGATCGCGCCCGCCGTGTTCGCGCGCTCGCCGCGCCACGGCCGATCGTACGTCGCCGCGCAACCGCGCGACGCCGACGGCGAGCGGCGCGCGCTCATGGCCATCGTCGCCTGCCCGACCGCGAGCATCGGCACGTCACCCAAGCGCGCGCTCGGCGCCGCCGTCGCCGCCTTCCCCGAGCGGCTCGACGACGACGTCTACTACTGCGGCTGGCACTCCGCCGATTCCTACGGCGCCGCTTCGTACCTCATCGTCCGCCCGCGGGGCAACGTGCTCGTCGACTCACCGCGCGCCGCGCGTCCGCTCTTCGATCGCCTCGCCGCGCTCGGCGGCGTGCGCACGCTCGTCCTGTCGCACCGCGACGACGTCGCCGATCACGCCGCCTTCGCCCGCCGCTTCGGCTGCGAGCGCGTGATGCACGCCGCCGACGCCGCTGGGCTCCCAGTCGAGCGCCGCGTCGACTTTGGCCCTTGGGGCGACGATCCGATCGCGCTCGACGACGAGCTCACGCTCATCCCCGTCCCCGGCCATACCCGCGGCTCGATCGCGCTCCTCTATCGCGACAAGTTCCTCTTCACCGGCGATCACTTGTGGTGGGACCAAGACGACGCGCGCCTCGACATGGGCCGCGACGTCTGCTGGTACTCGTGGCGCGATCAGCTGCGCTCGCTCGCGCGCCTCGCCGACTACCGCTTCGAGTGGGTCCTGCCCGGCCACGGCCGCCGCTTCCACGCCGCCTCCGCCGCCGCCATGCGCGCCGCCGTCGCGGAGACGATCGCGCGGCTGGGCCCGCGCGAAGGCGTCAGTCGTCCCAGCCGAGCACTTTGACGCTGCCCATCGCCGCGACCACGCGCTCGACCGCCGCCGCCGCGTTGGCGCTCGCGCCCTCGAGCGTGAGCAGCCAGATGCGCCCGACGCCGTTCGATCCATGCGCCCCGAGCTTGAGCAACACCGTCTGCCCGGCGACAGTCGCCGCCGCCGAGTAGCCCCAATCGTCCGGCTCGACGTCCGCCACTTCCACGCCGCCCGCGCGCAGCGCCTCGGCGATGGCGTCGATGAGCGGCCGCCCCGCGCGCGCGTCGTCGGCCTCGTCGGGCGGCCCGCCCGCGAGCTTGAGCGCCGGCGTCGGCGGCGGCACCGATGCGCGGTTGCGCACCAACTGCACGACGAAGACGGCGATGAACGCGACCAGGAAGAGCCACCACATACAGGCAACGTAACACGTGCGCGCGTCGGTCAAAGTTTGACAGTGGGCCCAGTCGCGAAAACACTTAGGCGGATGTCTCGCGCCGCGGTCTTCTGCATGACGCTCGCCCTCCTCGGCGGGCCGGCGCGCGCGCAAGCTCCGTCGCCGTCGACGCCGCCGTCGGGCGCCGTCGCCAAGCCGAAGCCGAAGCCCGTCGCCGCCAGGAAGCGCCGGCCCAAAGCACTGCCGACGCCGCCGCCGCCCGCCGCCGAGCTGTTCGCGCTCAACACGCGCGAGACGTTCAAGCTCCAGCCCGACCGCAAGGGCCGCATCACGCAGAAGGAGCTGCACGGCTGGAACCGCTTCCTCCGCTGCCATCACACCGGCCGCGTCCACTCGATGTCGACGCGCCTGGCGCAGCTCATGTACGACGTCGACAAGCACTTCGGCTTCAAGCGCATCCTCGTCGTCGCCGGCTACCGCGCCCCGCGCATCGCGCGCGAAAAAGGCAACCCGAAGTCGCCGCACAAAAAAGGCGTTGCCTGCGACTTCCGCGTCGAAGGTGTCCCCAACACCGATCTGCGCGACTACGAGCGCACGCTCCAGCACGTCGGCGTCGGCTACTATCCGAACTCCGAGTTCGTGCACCTCGACGTCGATCCGCTGCGCCTCAAGCACAACGCCTTCTGGATCGACTACTCGCGCCCCGGCGAGCGCGCGCGCTACTCGAAAGATCCCGAGGGCGATCTGCAGGCCGAGAAGTCCGAGATCCCGCCTCAGGACACCGACGAGGACAACGAGCTCGCGCCGCTCCCATCTCAAATGGTCGGAGGGGGCCCCGACCCACAAATCGCCGGCGACAAGGGGGTCATCGCCCCCAATACCGCCCCGGCCCTGGCGCCACCTCCGCAGAATCACTAGCGCTACGGTCCGGCACGGACTGTGCTCAATGGCACCGTTCGTGGAGGGTCGAACGATGCGCAAGCAGCTCATCCAGATGGCGACCGCAGGACTGGCCGTCGCCTTGGGCGCTGTCGGATGCGACAACGGCCAGGCGAACGTCCTCGGCGGCGTTTCGGCGATCGCATACATCCAGCGGACGCCCGCGGACACGGGCAACGTGTTCGACTACACGGGAGGCGGGATCAACGGCAACCTCTTCACGCTCACGCCGCCGACGGCGTCCGGCGTGAAGAAGAACCTGACCAACTGGTCGGGCGGCGACGTCAACGCGATGGACATCTCGTTCGACGCGCGCGAGATCGTCTTCTCGGGCCAGGCGCCCGGCGACTCGAACTATCACATCTTCCGCGTCAACGTCGACGGCTCGAACCCGTGCGACGCCGCGCTCGGCAAGATCTCGCAGGGCCCCTGTCAGATCACGATGGGCGCCAACGACGAGGTCTATCCCATCTATCTGCCCGCCGGCCGCATCTTCTACGTCACCAACCGCAACGTCGAGGGCGGCACCATGCCGCAGTTCCGCGACGAGTACGAGCGCGCCACCACCGCGCAGGTCGCCACCATGGCGATCGACGGCTCCGATCAGATCCTCGGCCCGCGCAACGTCTCGCACCGCGTCGCCCCGACGCTGCTCTCCGACGGCCGCGTGCTGCTCACCGAGTGGCGCCACCTCGGCGACACCAACGAAGGCGACCTCACCATCCTCAACCAGGATATGACCAACACCCGTGAGGGCTTCGGCCGCGAGTCG
>DASXOU010000601.1:0-5955 GCA_036494045.1 Polyangia bacterium
CATGATGACGACGGTGTCGCCGGCGTCAGCGTTCGCCGCCACCTGCTCGACGATCTGATCCACCGACGGCACGTGGCGCGCGGCCACGCCGCGGCCGCGCAGATCGGCGGCCAGCCGCTCGGCGTCGAAGCGATCGCCGTCGGGCGCCTTCTCGGGATGGCTGACGGCGCCGACGATGGTCTCGTCGGCCTCGGCGAACGCGTCGGCGAACTCTTTTTGGAACACCGCGCGGCGCGAGGTCGCCGAGCGCGGCTCGAAGATGGCGATGAGCCGCCCGCCGCCGTGACGCCGGCGCAGCGCGCGCAAGGTCTCGCGCACCGCGGTCGGATGGTGCGCGAAGTCGTCGACGACGGTGACGCCCTGGGCGACGCCGCGCACTTCCTGCCGACGACGCACGCCGGCGAAGCGGCGCAGGCCGCGGCCGATCTGCTCGGCGGTCATGCCGAACGACGCGCAGGCGGCGATCACCGAGAGCGCGTTGGCCAGGTTGTAGCCGCCCGGCAGCATGGTGTCGAAGACGCCGAACGATTTGGTGCCGCGCGTGACCTCGAAGAGCGTGCGCCCGCCGGGGCGGGTCGCGATCGCCTTGCCGACCCAATCGGCGTTTGCGTCGGGATGCTCGGCGTCGCGAACGACGTAGGTCTCGACCTTGCACTTGGCGTCGCGCGTGACCTCGAGCGCGCCCGGCGAATCGGCGGCGACGACGCACAAGCCGTCGGGTGGAATCAGCGCCACGAACTTGGCGAACGCCGCCTTGATGGCGTCGAGCGAGGCGAAGATGTCGACGTGGTCGAGCTCGACCGACGTGATGATCGCGGTCTTGGGGCGGTAGTGCAGGAACTTCGACTCCTTGTCGAAGAACGCGGTGTCGTACTCGTCGCCCTCGACGACGAACAGCTCGCCCTTGCCGAGCTGCCACGAGCGGCCGAAGTTCACCGGCACGCCACCGACGAGGAAGCTGGGATCGCGTCCGGCGTCGGTGAGCACGAACGCGGCCAGCGACGAGGTCGTGGTCTTGCCGTGCGTGCCGGCGACGACGAACGAGTGCAGGCGCCCGAGGAACAATTCCTCGAGCAGCGCGGGGAACGACGTCAGCTTGAGCTTTCGCTCCTGCGCCGCCTTGACCTCGATCTGATCCTTGGTCTGCACGTTGCCGACGACGACCACATCGGGCGCCCAGTCGAGGTTGTGCGCGCCGTAGCCGTTCATGACCCCGATCCCCTGCTCGGCGAGCTGCGTCGACATCGGCGGATAGACGTCGCTGTCGGAGCCACGCACGTCGTGGCCGGCGGCCTTGAGGAGGCCGGCCAACGAGCCCATGCCGGTGCCGCAGATGCCGATGAGGTGGATCTTCACGGGACGTGAACGATGCCAACGAAGGAGTCGCCAGTCAACAGTCGACAATGCACAGCTGCTTGACACCTATCGCGTATTCAAAGGACCATGGCTGGGTGGCGGAGTCGAAACGGGAACGGCGCGGCCACTTCCGCGGCAAGGCGCGTCCCGGCCGTCGCGTGGAAGTGCGCTATCGCGTCATCGAGCACGGGCAGCTCTCCGAAGAGCAGCGCGCGTACACCAAAAACATCGGCATCGGCGGCGCGTTCATCATCACGCCCGATCCGGCGCCGCCGGGCACGGCGCTGCAGATCGCGCTGCAAGTTCCGGCAGCGTCGCGCCCGATCGAGGTGCGCGGCGACGTGCGCTGGATCGTCGACGGCAAACACGACGAGCCCGAAGAAGAGCACGGGATGGGCGTGAAGTTCGGCGGGCTCGACGTCGAGCAGCTGATGGCGCTCAACGAATACTTCGCGTCGTTGACGTCGACGATGGATCACGACGAGGCCTGACGTCTTGGATCGCCGACCGGTCGTGCTCGCGTGTGAGGACGAAGAGCGCATCGTCGAGCTCTTGCGCGCGCTCACCGAGCCGCTCGGCGTCGATCTCGTCGCCGCGCGCGACGGCGCGGCGGCGCTGGCGCACCTGGCCGCGCGGCGGCCGGCGCTGGTGACGCTCGACCTGGTGCTGCCGAACCTCGACGGCTTCGCCGTGCTCGAGCGCATCCGGCAGCGGCGCGAGCTCGACGACATGCCGATCGTGGTCATCTCGGCGATCGCGGATGCGGCCACGGTCAAGCGCGCCTACGGGCTCGGCGTCGTCGATTTCGTGGCCAAGCCGTTCAACGTCGATCTGCTCGACGCCAAGCTCAAGGTGTTCTTGAAGATGCAGAAGCTCGCCGACGAGGTGCGCGTACGCCAGGCGTTCCTCGAGGGCGTCGTCGACCATTTGTCGTCGGGGCTCATCGTCGTCGACGAGCGCGGCGTCATCGTCAAGGCCAACGCGGCAGCGTGCAACGTCCTGTCGCGCACGCCCGAGTCGCTGGTGGGGCGCGCCATCGCCGAGGCGCTGCCCGGCGCCGAGCCGCTGTTCCTCGTCTCGGGCGATGCGGCGCAACGGCGCGTGACCATCAAGACCGCGCACGGCGAGCGCAACCTCGGCTTCACCAACGCCGCCGTCGAGGTCAACGGCGGCACCGGCGCGCTCGCGGTGTTTCGCGAGCTTTCCGAGGTCGAGGCCGCGCGGCGCGAGCAGGAAGAGCGGGCGCGGCGCGAAGAGCTGGCCTCGTCGGCGCGCTCGTTCGCGCACGAGGTGCGCAATCCGCTGGCCGCCATCGGCGCTGCCGCGCAAGTGGTCGCGCGCGAGGACTGCGAGAAGTCGCAGCGCGTGCGGCTGGCGCGGGCGATCGTGAGCGAGACCGATCGCGTGACCGGTCTCGTGCAGGAATACGTGGAGCGGCGCGACGTGCGCAGCCAGGTCGTCAGCGTCGACGTGCCGTCGCTGCTAGCGGAGGTCGTGGAGGTGAACCTTCTGACCTCGCCGGCGCGCGCGCGCATCAGCGTCGCGGCCGAGCCGTCGCTGCCGACGGTGCGCGGCGACGCGGCGCGCCTGAAGCAGGTCGTGCTCAACCTCGTGTTGAATGCCGTGAAAGCCACCGACTCGGGCGGCACCATCGCGCTCGAGGCCAAGCCCGACGCCGGCGGCGTTTCCTTGCGCGTGAGCGACACCGGCTGCGGCATCGCCGCCGCCGATCTGCCGCGCATCTTCGACGAGACGTTCTCGACGCGACAGGGCGGCGGGCTCGGGCTGCCGATCGCGCGCCGCATCGTCGAGCAGCACGGCGGCGCCATCCGCGTGGAATCGACCGAAGGCAGCGGCACCACCTTCACCGTCTGGCTCCCCGCGGCTTAGCTTTCGCGCGCGATTACTGCTGCTGATCTTCCCAGTTGTGCCTGCGCGTGCGCTTGAGCAGCGTCTCCCAGGCGATCTGCAGGCCGAACGACAGGACCATGTTCTGCGCGTGGTAGGTGCCGTTGTTGATGACGGGCGTCGGGCCCTCGGTCGTCATCGTCGAGCCGTTGGCGACGCCGTTGATCGACTGGATGTCGCCGTTGGTGACGGTGCGATCGGGCTCGTAGATGTACGCGTAGGCGACGTTCAAGGTCACGCCGCGCACGCTGTAGCCGAGGCCGGCGGTACCGGCATAGCGCGCCATGGTGTCGAAGTCGATGCGCGTGTCCTTGTACTTGGTCGCCGCCGAGTCGAAGTAGCCGCCGAGCCGCAGCGTGAAGACGCCGGCCGGCAGACGGATGTTGTAGGCGCCGCCGACGCGCACCGAGTAGGTGTCCTGATAGTGATGGGTCAGCGTCGGGTGGATGTCGCTGAACGGTCCCAGCGCCGGGATGTCGATCTTGTCGCCGTCGCCCTCGGCCCAGTTCCAGCCTTCCCAGTCGCCGTCGACCTCGATGTCGCCGTGCTCGAAGCGATCCATGCCGAGGAACTTGTAGCGGATGCCGAGGCGCACCACCGGCGGCAGGCGCGTGTTGAACGTGGCCTTGTCCTGCGGCAGCGTGATCGGCGCCGCCGGCGGCGACGTCGCGTCGACGGTGCCCGGGTGTTGAGCACGATCGGCATGCGCGCGTTGACGCCGATGTCGATGTTGCGATGCGGATGCAGCATGACGCCGAGGCCGCCCGTCGCCGAGAAGCCGGTGGTCTTGAGGTGCGTGCCCGAGTCGCAGTTGGTCGACTCGAGGTTCGGGCAGTCGGTCTTGCCGAGATCGGTGATCGAGACGTTCTCGAGATCGAAGATGCCGACGACGAGATGGACGGCGAGGCCGACGTCGAGCCAGCGGTTCACGCGCACCGCCGCGGCGAAGGTCGGGAAGAACGTGAGCAGGTTGGCCTGCACCACGTCGTAGCGCTGCGGCGCCGGCGCGGGTCCGGTCGGCGTCGTCACCGTCGTGCCCCACACCTTGTTGCCGAACGCCGACGGGCCGTAGACGCCGAACGCGAAGGTCCAGCGATCGAAGCGGTTGAAGTCGGTGGTGATGCCGAGAAACGGCGCGTAGAACGGGCCCGACTGATTCGACACCTTCGGATAGGGCTGGCCGCTGTACGAGAGCATGCCGCTCGAGTTGCTCTCGATCGGGTAGTTGCCGGCGCGCTGGAACGTGAAGTCCTGGAACGTGAGGTTCGAGTCGAACAGGAGACGCGTGCCGCGCTGCGTGGCCAGGCCGCCGAGGTTGTACTCGATGGCGAGCGGGCTGTCGGCTTTCGCCGTGAAGGTGGCGCCGCGTCCGAGCGCCTCGGTGCCGTTGCCGGGGAACTCGAAGCCGCCGGCGAACGCCGCCGTCGGCAAGGCAGTCAAGGCCAAGACCATCGCAATGCGCTTCATTCTCGCTCCTGGGTCACGCGTCGCTCACGCGTTCTGGGCTCGTCGCAGGTGGACCATCAAAATCGACACGGCCGCCGGCGTGACGCCGGCGATGCGGCTGGCTTGTCCGATCGAGCGCGGCCGCACGCGGCCGAGCTTCTCCTTGACCTCGCGCGACAAGCCGACGAGGCGCTCGTAGTCGAGCGACGGCGGCAGCGCCAAGGCCTCGAGCTCGCGCAGGCGCGCCGCTTCGTCGGTCTGGCGCGTGACGTAGCCCTCGTACTTGACGCGGATCTCGACACGCTCGGCGACGCGCGCATCGTCGACTCCGCCGAAAACCGCGCGCAAGGACGCATAGCCGACCTCGGGCCGGCGCAAAAGCTCGAGCAGCGTGACCGGCTTGCGCAACGGCGAAGTGCCGAGCGCTGACAATCGCTCATTCGTCGACGGCGACGGCGACAGCGACGTGCCGGCCAGGCGCGCCATCTCGGCGTCGAGCGCGGCCGAGCGCGCGGCGAACGCGGCGAAGCGGGCGTCGTCGACGAGCCCGAGGCGGCGGCCGAGCGGCGTCAGGCGCTCGTCGGCGTTGTCCTCGCGGAGCAAGAGGCGATGCTCGGCCCGCGAGGTCATCATGCGATACGGCTCGTCGGTGCCCTGCGTCGTCAGGTCGTCGACGAGCACGCCGGCGTAGGCCTGGTCGCGGCCGAGCACGAGCGGCAGCTCGCCAAAGCCGCCCATCTGCGTCAGCGCCGCATTCGCGCCGGCGAGAAGGCCCTGCACCGCCGCCTCTTCGTATCCCGACGTGCCGTTGATCTGCCCGGCGAGGTAGAGGCCGCGCACGCGCTTGGTCTCCAGCGTCGGCAGGAGCTGGCGCGGATCGCAGAAGTCGTATTCGACGGCGTAGCCGGGACGCATCATCTCGGCGCGCTCGAGGCCGGGGATGGTGCGCACCAGCGCCAGCTGCACATCGACGGGCAGCGAGGTCGAGATGCCGTTGGGGTAGACCTCGTGCGTGTCGAGCCCTTCGGGCTCGAGGAAGATCTGGTGGCGCGGCTTGTCGGCGAAGCGCACCACCTTGTCCTCGATCGACGGGCAGTAGCGCGGCCCGACGCCGGTCAACGAGCGCTGAAGGCCATAGAGCGGCGAGCGATGCAGGTTGTCGCGGATGAGCGCGTGCGTCGCGTCGGTGGTGTAGGTGACGTAGCAGGCGCGCTGCGGCAAGGGCGGCGGCGGCCCGTCGTCAGC
>DASXOU010000602.1:0-3333 GCA_036494045.1 Polyangia bacterium
CGAGCGCGCCACGCCGGGGAGGTTCTGCACCGCTTTCAGCGTATCGCCTTGCGTGCCGGGAATGCGGCGCAGCTCCTCGCCGGAGAGCGTGGTCTCGACGGTCTCGACGACGGCGCGTTGCGCGCGCACCGTCGAGCTGTAGCGCTCGCGGCCGAGCACGTACCAGGTGGTCGAGAGCGACTTGCCGGCGGTGAGCATGACCTTGAAGTCGCTGCGCGCGATCTCGGGGCCGACGACGTGCAAGGTGTGCGGCCCGGGCGCGACGTCGAGGTGAAAGCGGCCGGCGCCGTTGGTGATCGTCGAAGACGCGGCTTCGTCGACGATCACGTTGAGCCCGCCGAGCGGCTGCCGATCGCCGGCGCGCAACACCTTGCCCTCGACGGGCACGGTGACGACGGGCGGCGGCTGGTTGGCGCGCGGCGGCGCGGGCGGCGGCGGCGCTTTGAACAAGAAGCGATATTCGTAGGTGATGCGCACCGGCACCGGCTTGCCACCGGCTTCGCCGGGCGCGAACACGAACTGGCGCGCGGCGTCGACGGCGGCGTCGTCGAAGGATTGGCCGCCCGAGTGCGCGACGTCGACCTTGACGACCTTGCCGGTCTCGTCGACGTCGATGGTGAGGATGACCGAGACCTCGCGCCGCTCGGCGAGCTCGGGCGGCGCTTCGGCCTCGATGAAGCGGACGAGGTGCGGCGGCTTGTCGAGCTTCGGCGGCGGTGCCGGCGGCGCGTTCGGCGCCTCGGGCGCCGTCGGTGCCGGCGTCGCGGCCGGCTGCGCGCGCGCGATCGACCCGCCGAGAAAAAGGAAGAGGAGCGTCGCGATCGCCCGTTTCACGCGCGCGTCAGCTCCCGCACGATCGCGTGCAGCGGCGGCGGCAGCGCCTCGAGGAGCGCCGCGCGTGGCGGCATCTCCCACGCCGCGAAGTCGAACGCCGGCGCCACCGTGCAGCCGCACCACGCCGCGCCGTCGCCGGCGCCCGTCGCCTGCCACGCACCCGGCGGCACCACCGCGATCGGCGCCTCGGGTCCGAGCGCCGTCACCGCGTGCACGCCGTCGACAATCGTGTGAACTTCGAGCGGCGCGCCGTCGTAGAAGTGCCACAGCTCGACGCGATCGCGCACCCGATGGAGCGGCGCCAGCCCACCCGCCGGTAAGACATAGTGGATCGTCGAAACGGCCGTGTTTCGATAGACTTCGCGGTACCAGCCGCTCTCGGGATGCACGATGAGCGCTAGCCGCTTCACGAGATCGTCGACGTGCATCCGCCGCTTGGTATTATCACGAACCTTCGATGGGACGCATTGCCGAAGTTGCCGAACAATATTGGTCGGGCGCGATCTCGCCGCGCGAGCAGCATCCGTTCACGCCGCTCTTGACGCTCGAGGAGGTCGCGCCCGGCGTCGCCTTCGTCTCCAGCTTCGCCAACGTGACGGCGATCGCCGGCGAGCGCGGGCTCACGCTCGTCGACACCGGCTCGGCGCAGTTCGCCGCGCAGGTGCACGGCAGCGTGCGCGGCTGGTCGGAGGCGCCGGTGCACACCGCGGTGTACACGCACGGGCACATCGATCATGTGTTCGGCATCGAGCGCTTCGACGCCGAAGCCGCGACGGAAGGGCGGCCGCCGCCGCGCGTGATTGCGCATCAAGCCGTGCTCGCTCGCTTCGATCGATATCGACTCACGGGCGGCTACAACAGTTGCATCAACACGCGCCAATTCTCGATTCCGGTCGCGTTTCCGACGGCGTTTCGCGAGCCGGACGAGACCTACGCGTCGCAGCTCACGCTCGGGCTCGACGGGCTCGATGTGGAATTGCACCACGCGCGCGGCGAGACCGACGATCACACCTGGGTGTGGCTACCGTCGCTGCGCGTGCTCTGCACCGGCGACCTCTTCATCTGGGCCGTGCCCAACGCGGGCAATCCGCAGAAGGTGCAGCGCTATCCGCGGCAGTGGGCCGAGGCGCTGCGCAAGATGGCGGCGCTCGGCGGCGAGATCCTCTTGCCCGGGCATGGGCTGCCGATCTTCGGCGAGGCGCGCGTGCACGCGGCGCTGTCGGAGACGGCCGAGCTGCTCGAGACGCTGCACGATCGCGCGCTCGCGCTCATGAACGCGGGCGCGCCGCTCGAGGAGCTCCTGCGCAACGTGGCGGCGCCGGCGCATCTCGCCGATCGGCCGTATCTGCAGCCGATCTACGACGAGCCCGAGTTCATCGTGCGCAACGTGTGGCGGCTCTACGGCGGCTGGTGGGACGGCGATCCGGCGAACCTGAAGCCGCCGCCGGCGACGTCGCTGGCGCAGGAAGTGGCGGCGCTGGCCGGCGGCGTGGCGACGCTGATCGCGCGCGCCGAGGAGCGCGCGGCGGCGGGCGAGCTGGCGCTGGCGTGTCAGCTCGCCGAGTGGGCGGCGCGCGCGGCGCCGAGCGACGAAGGCGTCATCGCCGCGCGGGGCAAGATCTATCGCGCGCGCGCCGAGGCCGAGACGTCGCTGATGGCGCGCGGCATCTTTCGTGACGCTGCCGAGACCAAGAAGCGCTGATCACTCGACGGTGAAGTAGATCGGCCGTGCGGTGACGCGGCCGTGGAACACGTTGGGCTTGTCGTAGTCGGGCCCGACGTATTGATACGAGAAGACGACGCGGTAACGGCCGCGCATGAGCTTGTAGCCGTAGAGCTGCCACTGATCGTGATCGACGCGCCCCTCGGCGATGCCGTCGGTCTGCAGCGCCAGCTCCTGCTCGCCGGCGAGCTCGCGGATCTGCTGCGCGAAAAACGCGCGCGGATCGTCGACGACGTTGACGTCGAGCAGCACGGGATCGACGCGCTGCCCGTCGCGGGTGATCGACTCGACGTGCACGGCGGCGGCGCACAGGCAGACCGACATCTTCTGCGCCGTGGTGTTGAGGAATTCGTAGTGCAACTGGAGCGCGCTGCCGCGGCTCCAGACTTCGGGATCGGCGGCGACGGTGCCGAGGCCGGCGTTGGTCGACACCGAGAACGCGATCGGCGCCGTCGCGCAGCCGGCGGCGGCGGTCACGGTCGATGCCAAGAAGAGGACGACGAGGCGATTCATGCGCGCTTGTTAGCACGTTTCGCGCGGCGGCGCGGGCGCGTGGGCGGCTCTTCGGTGAACAGCATGGGCTCGGTGCGCTCGTCGGGCCCGAGCGCGCGCACCAGGCGATCGAGCGCATCGGCGAGCCGGCGCTGCTCGCTCGCGCTCAACGACGCCAGCGCCGCGATCAGCCGATCCTGCGCCGGCGCCGGCGCGCGCTCGCGCAGCTTGAGCCCTTCGCGCGTCGGCAGAAGCGCGAGCCGGCGCGCGTCCCCCGGCGCGGG
>DASXOU010000603.1:0-2048 GCA_036494045.1 Polyangia bacterium
CTTCCTTGCGCGCCTGCGCCGCTTCGGCGCGCGCATTGGCCGCCGTGTTAGGCCCGCCGCCCTTCTCCGGCGGCGTGATCTCGGCCTTGGCCGCCTTGGCGTCGGCGGCGACCGCGCGCCGCTCGGCGGCCTTGATCTGCACGTCGACCTTGGCGCGCTCGGCCTCGTGGCCGCGGCGCAGCTCGGCGTCCTTGCGCAGATCCTCGTCGGTGACCTTGAGCTCGGCCTCGCGACGCGCGAGCTCGGCCGTGCGCTCGCCTTCGTCGAAGTGCCAGCGCTCGTCCTCTTTCTTGCTCGACGCCTCGGCATCGGCGACCGCTTTTTCGGCGGCGGCGCGGCGCTCTTCCTCGGCGGCGATGCGGCGCATCTCCTCGGCGATCGCCGGCGCCGACACGTTCTGCTCGCGCGCGGTGCGCCCGAGATCGCGCAGCACGCTGTCGAGGAGGCGCTGGTCGCCGTGAAGGAGCGTGCGAATGGCGTCCTGCGCTTTTTTGCGCGCCCAGATCGCCTTGGCCAGCGGCAGAAGATACTTGACTGCGTCAACGATCGAGCCCGACTTCGGATGCTCGGGCATCGGCGGCAGCGCCAGCGTCGGGATCCCCGGCGTCGCACCGGTGTCGATGGCCGCGAACGCGCCCGCCTCGTTGCCGATGCGCGGCGACGGCATCGCCGGCGACGAGGGAATCGGCGGCAGCGGCTCGGGCATCTTGTCCGAGGGCAGCCGCGTCGGCTTGGTCGGCATCGCCGCCGCCGGCGGCGACTGCGTCGGCACCGTCTTCGGCAGCACCGTCGGCTTGGTCGGCACGCCCAGGGCCGGCGTCGTGGTCATGCGCTCGAGCGGACGCGAGCGCGGCGCCGGCCGCGCCGAGGTCGGCGCGTGCTCGTCGACCTCGGGGTCGAGCCGCGGCGTGCGCGACGTCGGCAGGTCGTCGACGATGGTTGCCGGCGCCTGCACGTTGGTCTGCGCGTCGTCGTCGAAGTCGGGGTCGCCGCGCTTGGCCCGCTTGACGACGTCGGTGAGCGAGAGCGGCTTGGTGGTGCGCTTCTCGCTGTCGCCGTAGGGCGCCGGATGCTCGCTGCCCGGGATCTCCTGCGCCGGGATGCCGAGCAGCGTCCCCGTCGGCGCCGACTTGGTCGGCGGCAGCGACTTCGGCGAGGTGACCTCGTGGGTCTCGTCGGCGTCGGCATAGGGCTTGAGCGTGGCGTCGCTCGGCGCCGACTTCGCCGGCCCATTGGTCGGAACGTGGGCCGGCACGGGGCCGGACTTGATCGGCGGCAAGGTGCCCGGCAGCGCCGTCGGCGCGAACGCCTCATGCCGCTGCGACGACGACGCCGTCGTGGGCGGAATCAGCGACGGCGCGCGCGGCTGCGGCCGCGGCGGCACCGGTCGCGGCGCAGCCGGCTTGGGCGCCTCGCGCTTGGGCGGCGCGGGCGCGTGACGCAGCACCGGCAGACGCTTGCCGCAGTGCACGCACTCGCGGGCGTCGTCGGGATTGTCTTGCGCGCAAAAGGGGCAGAAGCGCATCGCCGGACGAGCGATCATAGTGCCCGACCGGGGCTTAGTCCAGCGTCGAGCCGATCGATAGATACCACTGGAACTCGTTTCCCTCGAGGCCGTACGCGAAATCGACGCCGAGGAGGGGCAGGATCACGCCGCGCAGATAGAAGCGCAAGCCGCCGCCGAGGCCGTTGTGCCACGAGTCGCGCACCACGCCCGACGGGGTATCGGGCAGAAAGTCGCGCCAGGTCGAGCCGCGCGTGACGAAGCGCGCCGTCGGCGAAGCCTGATCGGGCAGCGAGCGGAACCAGGTCAAGTTGGTGTCGTAGAAGCCGATCATGCGCACCGACAGGCCGTAGACGGTGAAGAGCGGCAGGATGTACTCGAGCGTCGCGCGCACGTCGGTGTCGCCGCGATACTGACGGAACGCCAGGCCGCGCATCAGCGCGCCGCCGGTCTCGACCTCCATCTTGAACGGCGGATCGAAGAAGATGTCGGCGCCCAACTTCAAGAGCAGGTTGTGCTCCTTGAAGAAGCGCCACGCGTAGGA
>DASXOU010000604.1:0-6533 GCA_036494045.1 Polyangia bacterium
GAAGCGTGTGGTGAGGCGCGAGGGTGATCGGGTTGTGCGTCGTCGCGCCGCTGACGATGAAGTGATCCGCACTCACCGTCCCGAGCTGACCATCATCGCGGCCGATGACTGGGATCGCGTCCAGTCGCTCATCGCCGAGCGCAAACGGGAGATGCCCAATCGCCAAGCGCCCGCAACGCACATGCTGAGCCAGATCCTTCGTTGCGATGGGTGCGGCGGCCCGATGCACGTACGCATCTGCGATGGACGGCGGACGGACTGGAAGAAGCGCTACTACTGCTGCACCGAGAAGCGGCGCGCCGGCCGGTGCTCATCGACCGGGAAGTACCTTCCCGCGGATCTCGTGGAGGGCCAGATCGTTGAGTACGTAAGGGCGACGGTGCTGGGGCAAATCGAGACCAGGATCCGCGAGAGCATCCGCGAGGAGGTGCGACGCGTCTCGGAGGTGTCCGAAGCTCGCGCCACTGAGGCTGAGAAGGTGCGCACCCAACTTCAGGAGTTGAAGGCGGAACGGGTGCGCCTCGTCAGGATGGCGTCGGCAACGGACGCCCCGGAAGTCGTGGACGCTCTCTGCATCAACCAGGAGCGCGCCAGAGCGCTTGAGGGCGCGATGGTCATCGCTAGCCGGCCGGCACTGGACGAGGCATGTGGGGCGCGGCTGGAGGCCGCTGCGATGGCCCAGGTAGACCGGATGCGGCAACAACTGGACGGGGGCGAGAGCCGCGCCGCGTGCGTGGCCCTGTTTCCGCAGGGCCTCCGGTTCAAAATCGGAAATGGTCTGTGGCTGATCGAGGGGTCCGCGTCCGTACCGACCTACCGGAACACATCCGAATACCGGTTGCCACTTCGGCAATCGGTGCGATCAGTGGTTCCGGCTCAGCCGGCCTGGCGGGCGCTGGCGTCGACGAACTTGAGCTCGCCGTTGGGGCCGACGAGGATGACGCCGCGCTCGTCGAGCCCGAGCTTCTCCGCGTCGCCCACGTTCCACGAGATCGTCGTCGCCGGGCCGGGCGGCCCCACGACGGGAACGCCGTCGATGCGCCCGCGCTGTCCGACGATCGCCACCCGTTGGCGCGCCACGAACCGCCCGTTCGAGATCGGGAAGCGCGGCTCGAGCGCATCGGCGCCGAAGAGCGACGTCACGTGCTCGGCCGAGAGCCGTACGAAGCGCGGGGAGTGGGGCTTGCGAATCACGTACTCACAATAAGCAAACGTCCCGGCAGCGTCAAACGTCGATGTCTTTGGCGTCGGCAGCGCGCTCCATGATGAAGCGGAAGCGCGCCGAGGCGTCCTTGCCCATGAGCTCGTTCATGATGCGATCGGTCTCGAGCTGGTTGTCCACGATCACGCGCAGCGCCGAGCGCTTCTTCGGATCGAGCGTGGTCTGCTTCAGGTCCTCGGCCGGCATCTCGCCGAGGCCCTTGAAGCGGCTGATCTCGGGCTTGGCGTTCTTGGGCGCCTTACGCAGGATCTGATCCTTGGCGGCGTCGTCGAGCGCCCAGTGGCGCTCCTTGCCGACCTCGATCTTATAGAGGGGCGGCAGCGCCAGGTAGACGTGGCCGTTCTCGATGAGCTTGCGCAGGTGGCGATAGAAGAACGTGAGCAGCAAGGTCGAGATGTGATGGCCGTCGCTGTCGGCATCGGTGAGGATGAAGATCTTGCCGTAGCGCAGCTTGTTCTCGTCGTACTCGTCGCCGAGGCCGCAGCCGAGCGCGGTCACGATGTTCTTGAGCTCGGCGTTGTTCAGGACCTTCTCTGTCGACGCCTGCTCGACGTTGAGCACCTTGCCGCGCAAAGGCAGGATCGCCTGCGTCCGCCGATCGCGGCCCTGCTTGGCCGAGCCGCCGGCCGAGTCGCCCTCGACGATGAACAGCTCCGACTCTTCGGGCGAGGTCGACGAGCAGTCGGCGAGCTTGCCGGGCAGGTTCAGCCGATGGCTGACCGCGGTCTTGCGCGCCACCTGCGAGGCCGCGCGGGAGGCCTCGCGCGCGCGCGCGGCCAGGACGATGCGCGCGACGATGCCCTCGGCCGTCGACTTGTTCTCCGTCAGCCAGTTCTCGAGGCCGGTGCGCACGACCGTGTCGACCTCGCCCTGGACCTCGGGGTTGTTGAGCTTGTCTTTGGTCTGCCCCTGAAACTGCGGATGCAGGATGTAGACGCTCAAGACGGCGAGCATGCCTTCGCGGATGTCCTCGGCCGTGATGGTTACGCCCTTCGGTGTCAGGCCGTGGGTCTCGATGAAGTTGCGCACCGCCTTGACCACGCCCGACTTGAAGCCGACCTCGTGCGTGCCGCCGTCGCCGGTGGGAATGCCGTTGACGTAGGAGCGGATGTGCTCGTCGGTGGCTTCGGTCCATTGCAGCGCGATCTCGGCGCGCGGCTCGTCCTTGGTCATGGCAAAGACGTTGGGATGGATCGGCGGATTGCCGCGCTCGGCGGCGATCTTCACGAGGTAGTCGGCGATGCCGCCGTCGTGCGTGAAGTCGACCTTCTCCTTGGTCGCTTCGTCCTCGAAGATGATGTGCAGTCCGCGGTGCAGGTAGGTCTTGGCCTCGAGGCGGTCGCGCACTTCGGCCGAGTCGAACTTGAGCTTGGCGCCGAAGATGTCCGGATCGGGCCGGAAGTAGGTCTTGGTGCCGGTGTGATGCTTCTTCTTCGCCTCTTTGAGCTTCGAGGTCGGCTTGCCGCGCCCGAACGACTGCACGTGCTCGGCGCCGTCGCGCCAGACCGTCACCGTCATCTC
Organism: Polyangia bacterium; assembly: GCA_036494045.1. Classification (GTDB taxonomy): domain Bacteria; phylum Myxococcota_A; class Polyangia; order Palsa-1104; family Palsa-1104; genus JAQBQH01. The sequence continues at coordinate 2,744 of DASXOU010000604.1, forward strand.
GTCGGAGAGTGCGTTGACCACCGAGCTGCCGACGCCGTGCAGGCCGCCCGAGTGGATGTAGTTGCCTTGCTCGAACTTTCCGCCCGCGTGCAGCGTGCACAAGATCAATTCGAGCGCGTTCTTCTTGTACTTGGCGACGTAGTCGACGGGGATGCCGCGGCCGTCGTCCTCAACGGTGGCGCCGCGGCCGTCCTTGTCGAGCGTGACCCAGATGGTCTTGGCGAAGCCGTTGATGACCTCGTCGATCGAGTTGTCGACGATCTCCCACAATAGATGATGGAAGCCGCGCGAATCGACGCCGCCGATGTACATGCCGGGCCGTTTGCGCACCGGCTCGAGCCCTTCGAGGACCGTGATGTCCTGACCGGTGTATTTGCGCTCGGCCATTATTCTTTGGACTCCGACTTCGCGTCGGTCTTGGCTTCCGGCGCCGGCAGCGACGGCACCGACGGCGCCGCGGCGATGATACGCGCGACCTTCTCCTTACGCGAAAAAACCACTCGGCCCTTGGTGGCGCGCGGCACGCGCTCCTTCTTCAGCGCCTTCACCTCTTCGGTCTTCCCCTTCTCGCTCTCGACGGTCAGCGCCTCGTTGACGGCGAAGCCGAGGACGTTGACGTCGTCGTCGGTCTTCATGACCGTGACGCCGCGCCCCGGATTGGCGAGCACGTTCACTTCGGCGACGTCGCACACGAGCGCGTTCAGCTCGGAGACGACCACGAGGACGCCGTCGTCGGGCGCCGGCCGCACGCCGACGATTTCGTCGCCCTCGGCGACCTTGGCGAAGCGACGCCCCGCGCGCGTCGAGACCTCGATGTGCGGCGCCAGCGCGAAGCGGAGGCCGTAGCCGCGCTTGGTCACCGCGATCAGGTTCTCCTCTTGCGGCCGCAGGCGCGCGTCCATCGACAGCGCCGAGACCACGCGCTCGCCGTCCTTGAACTTGAACAGCTTCTGCACCGGATCGCCGTAGCCCGTCGACGCCGGGATGTCGACGATCTTGGCGACGTAGGCCGATCCGAAGTTCGTGAAGAACGCGACCGTGCTCTTGGTATTTCCCGCGAGGACGTCGGTGACCGCGTCGCCTTCGCGGGTGCGCGTCGACGAGGCGTCCTTGAGCTCGCGCACGCGCTTGACCCAGCCGTCGCGCGTGAGGACGACGTTGGCGTCCTCGTCGACGATATAGGCGTTCGGATCGAACTCCGGCTCGTCGGCCGAGACGCTTATCTTGGTCTTCCGCTTGTCGCCGTACGACTTGGCCAGCTCTTGCAGCTCGTCCTTGACCACGCCCCAGCGCTTGGCGTCCGACTTGAGCAGCGCTTCGAGATGCTTGGCTTCCTTGCGCTTGGCGCCGAGCTCCTCCTGGATCATGAGGATCTCGAGCCGCGCCAGCCGATACAGCTTCAGCTCGAGGATGGCGTCGACCTGCTCCTCGTCGAGCTCGAAGCGCTTCATCAGCTTTTGCGCCGCGTCCGCCTTGCCTTCGGACTTTCTGATGATGCGGATGACCTCGTCGAGCGCGTCGTAGACCTTGGCGTAGCCCTCGAGGATGTGGATGCGGCGGTTGAGCTCGTCGAGATCGAAGCGGAAGCGGCGCGTGACGACTTCGAAGCGGAAGTCGAGAAAGTGGCGCAGGCAGCCGCGCAGGTTCAGGCGCTCGGGCCGGCCGACTTCCGGATTGTCCGTCGGCACCAGGCAGGTGAGGTTGACCTGCACGTTGTTCTGCAGCGCGGTGTTCTTGTAGAGGTACGCCATGATCAGCGCAGGATCGGCGTCCTTCTTGATCTCGACCTCGATGCGCACGTCCGTCGTCGACTGATCGAGCACGTCGACCATCTGCGGCAGCTTGCGCTCGCGGATGATCTCGCCGATTTTCTCGACGATCGACTGCTTGGTCGGGCCGTAGGGGATCGAGGTAATCACGATCGTCGGCGCCTGCTTGCGCCCCTTGGGCTCTTCGACCTCCCACTCGCCGCGCAGCTTGATGCTGCCCGAGCCGGCTTCGTAGATCTCCTTGAGATCGCGCTTGGACGCCAGCACCTGCCCGCCCGTCGGGAAATCGGGACCCTTGATGAACTTCAGGAGGTCCTTCGACTCGAGCTTGTCGTCGTCGATGAGCGCGATGCACGCTTCGACCACTTCGCCGAGGTTGTGCGGCGGGATCGACGTCGCCATGCCGACGGCGATGCCTTGCGTGCCGTTGACGAGGAGATTCGGCACCCGCGACGGCAGCACCACCGGCTCCGAGCGCGTGCCGTCGTAGTTCGGGCGCCACTCGACGGTCTTGGAGCGGATCTCGTCGATCAGCTCGGTCGCCATCTTCTGCAGCTTGCACTCGGTGTAGCGCATCGAGGCGGCGGCGTCGCCGTCGAGCGATCCGAAGTTGCCCTGCCCGTCGACGAGCGGATAGCGCAGCGAGAAATCCTGCGCCATGCGCACGAGCGCGTCGTAGATGGCGCTGTCGCCGTGCGGGTGATAGTTGCCCATGACGTCGCCGACGACCTTGGCGCACTTGCGATGGCGCCCCTCGGGCATGAGGCGCAGGTCGTGAAACATCGTGTAGATGATGCGGCGCTGCACGGGTTTGAGGCCGTCGCGCACATCGGGGAGCGCGCGCGCGGTGATGACGGAGAGCGCGTAATTCAGGTAACGGCGCTGGGTCTCCTCCGAAAGCGGAATCGTTTGGATGTCTGGCATGTCGCCGCGCGCAAGATAACGGCTGAGGGGCGCACGGTCAAATCGCGGGAGTCTGGCGCGCCACGCTCGGCAGCGGTTGCGGCTCGAGACCATACTGGCGCATGACCGCGAAGATCTTCTCGAGGTTGGGCGGACCGCCGGCCTTCAGCAGCGCCGCGACGTCGCGGAAATACTCGGGGCCCATGCGCGCGGGCGTCGCCACGATGAGGCTGCGCGCGAGAACCGCGCCACGATTTTCGAACCAGTGGACGATGCCGCGCGGCGACAGCACGCGATCGCCGGGGCCGACCGCGTGCAGCGCGTCGCCAACGACGTAGGTCATGACGCCCTCGATTCCGTAGATCACCTCGTCGACGTCGACGTGATGATGGGCGCCGGGCACCTTGGCGCCGGGCGGAACGTGGACCTCGTAGACATCGGCGTGGCCGTGCGTGTCGGCGCCCTTGGCCAAAAAGACGACCGCGAGCTGCCCGACCTGAATGCGCTCCCCTTCGATCTTGCCTTCCATCGCGCGCTCCCTTATTAGCCAGGTATGCCTGACGAACATCGTAAGGGCAACCTGACTACTCTGTCAACCCCCGATCGGGGTCCGCTGCTCGGCGCCCTGCTCCGCAGGTGTCACCGGGTCGTGGTCCAGCGCATCGCCGAGGGCTTCGCCGCGGCCGATCTGCCGCCTCTGTTGCCGGCGGTGACGCAGCCCTTGTGGGACGCGAGCGACGGGATGCGGCTGACCGAGCTGGCGGCGATGGCGGGCATGACCAAGCAGTCGATGGGCGAGCTCGTCGACCAGATGGTCGCGGCCGGCTACGTCGAGCGCGTGGCCGATCCGACCGACGGAAGGGCACGCCGCGTGCGCCTCACCCGCAAGGGGCGGCGCGCCGGCGAGCTGGCGCGCGAGATCGTGCGGCAGGTGCAGGCCGAATGGGCCGAGCGCGTGGGCGCGGCGCGCATCCGCGCGCTCGAAGAGACGTTGCGTGCGATCGTGGCGACGGAAGATCAGACGAGCTGACTCAGGGGCTGTCCCGCAATGGTGGACCGAGCCAGGCCGAGCGAGGAGGCACGATCGTGAGGAGCGACGACGGAAGCTGCTGGCGGCA
>DASXOU010000605.1:0-2613 GCA_036494045.1 Polyangia bacterium
AGCGAGTTGTCGAGGTTGCGCACCGGGTTCGGCGGATAGCTGACCTGCAAGATGAACGTCGCGAAGTCGTTCATGTCGGCGTCCGACAATTCGGTCCCGTTACCGACGAGGCCCGGGAACGCGACGTTGAACGAGGTGAAGGCGCGCACTTCGTCGAAGATGCCGGCGTTCGGCTGCGCCGAGATCACCGGGGCCGACGTCGCCGGGTCGATGACCGGCGAGCCGTCCTGGTTGACGGCGCCGTTGCGATCGCCGCGCCAGTGCATCGGGCCGTGGTTGTCCATGCCGCGCAGCGACTGCGTCGTCATCGGACCCTTGACCGGCATGTTGAACAAGAAGGTCGGCGCGAACGGCGGCAAGAGCGCCGAGAGCACCGCCGGCGGAATCGTGAAGATGTTGGCGTTGGTCGCCGCGTCGGCCGGGCTCGACGCGTGCGTGATCGACAGCGGAATGCCGCCCGCGTTGCCGAGGTCCCACGCCAGCTCGTCCTTGTCGCCGCCGATGTGGCAGCTCGCGCACGCGGTCGTGCCGTGCGCCGACGTCAGGTTGGCGTCGTAGAGATACTTGCGGCCGTTGGTCACGCTCGCCGGCTCGGGGTTGAACATGGCGAGCTTGCCGACTTCCTGCTTCTTCGACGTGTCGACGATCGAGATGCTGTTGTTGAAGCGCGTCAGAACGTAGGCGAGCTTGGTCGAGTCCGACACGGCGAGGCCGGTCGGCCCGCCGCCCGAGAGCACCACCTGCTCGGCGAAGGTCGGCATGAGGTGGCCCGCCTCGACGTCGCTGGTCTTGTAGATGGCGAGCTTCTGCGAGCCCTGCGCGATGGTGTAGAGCGTGTTGCCGTCGGCCGAGACCTGCACGCCCTCGGGGAAGGCGAGGCTGAGCGCCTTCTCTGCGGGGTTGCCCGGCTGCGTGAAGTCGACATGCGGGTTGAGATCGTGCGGCGTCACCGAGCCGGTCGCCGGATCGATGACCGTGATGCGGCTGTCGGTGATGTGGCCCGCCACCGACGTGAAGCCCGGCGTGTGCCCTTCGAAGCGCACGTTGTTGATGGCGTCGGTGTTGGTGACGTAGACGCGGCCCGACTTCGGATTGACCGCCATGTTGAACAGCGTGGTGCCGACGTGCGCGTAGGCGCCGTTGGCCTTGGCGGCGGGCATCGAGCCCGACGCGTCGATGGCGAAGACGTCGAGGTCGGGCAGCTTCACCTTCACGAACGGATCGAACACCGTGCCGTAGGCGTCGAGCCAGTGCGAGCCGTTCCACTTGACGATGAGGCCGGTCGGCGGCATCGGCACGACGTTGTAGGGCGGCGGCAGCGTGATCGTCGCCGGGCCCGGCATCGTGCCGCCGTACATCGTGGCGACCGCGTACGGCGACACCGTCGTCGTCTGGTTGCCCGAGTTGAACGCCGCGGCGTAGACCGTGCGGCCGTCGGGCGTGACGGCGAGCGCGCGCGGCGTGTCGGCGAAGAAGGTCAGCTTGGTGAGGCGCGTGCCGCCCGCCGACGAGCCGAGGTTGTTGGCGTCGAACACCCAGACGTCGGCGCGGCCCAGGCCCTGCGTCTGCAGGTCGTAGGGATCGCCCGTGTTCTGGCCGCGATGCGCGGTGGTGATGAACGCCTTGTCGTGCGCCGGGCCGCCGAACACGATGTCGCGCGGCTCGTCACCGACGTTGAGCGTGCGCGTGACGCCGGCGATGCCGAGCGCGTCGACGCGAACGACGCTCACCGAGTCCGAGAGGTGGTTCACCACCCAGACTTCGTTTTCGTTGCGCGCGGCGACCGCGACCGGCTCCAGGCCGACGACGATCGAGCCGACCGGCGTGAGCTTCTTGCCGTCGACGCGCAGGATCTCGAGGCGGTTGTCCGGCGTGTTGCACGCGAACAGCAACTTGCCGCTCGGCGACAGCGCCAACGGACGCACCTGCAACGACTCGAAGAGCGTGTACGAGCCTCCCGACGGAACTTTTCGCAGCTCCGCCGTCGTCTCTCCGCCCGTCGAATCGACCGTGCCGCCGTTGCATCCACCGACGGCGACCATCAGTGACAACGGCAGCAATTTGCGCAACTGCATCGGACCCTCCTCAGAGCCTTCAGCCACGACAGCGCTGACGGTATTTTCCACCCTGCTCTCGGCCCGATGTAGGCGTGAAGAAGTAAGATACGCGTGCTACTTCACAATTCTTTCCCTATGAGAAAATGCGTCCTCTCGACGGAGATCACAGACTTGACTCAACTTCTAGCGATGAGAATGGATTCTGGCTGTCGCACTTTTCGTCCGCGACATGTGGTTACCGCATCGACCGACATGTATCTTCCCCGTCGGTGACACGAAAATTTTTCCTCGCCGCGTGATCCTTGCTACGGCTTGGCGACCGTTTCGATCGCCTTCAGGACCAATTCGGGCTGCTCTTCGGGGATCATGTGGCCGCTCTTGTCGGCGACGACGAGCGAAGACTTCGGCCCTTTGGCGAGCTCTTTTTGCGCCGCCTGCCAGTCGTACTCGACGGCCGCCTCGTCGACGGGGCCGATGACGCCCGGCCCGGCCCAATCGCCGCCGCGCGCGTGCGTCAACACCACCGTCGGCACCGGCAGCGTCGGCGGCAGCGACG
>DASXOU010000606.1:0-2685 GCA_036494045.1 Polyangia bacterium
ACGCCACCGTCATCGGCGACGTCGAGGTCGGCGCGCGCGCGAGCATCTGGTTCGGCGCGGTGTTGCGCGGCGATGTCTTTCACATCCGCATCGGCGAGGACACGTCGATCCAGGACAACTCGGTCATTCACGTCACCCACGGGCTCTACGGCACGCGCGTCGGCAGCAAGGTCACCGTCGGCCATCAGGTGACGCTGCATGGCTGCACCGTCGGCGATCTGTGCATCGTCGGGATGGGCTCGACCATCCTCGATCAAGCGGAAGTAGGCGATCGCTGCATCATCGGCGCCGGCGCCCTGGTCACACCGGGGACGAAAATTCCAGCCGGGCACCTCGCAGTCGGCTCCCCGGCGCGCCCAAAACGCGCGCTCACCGACGAGGAGCTCACGTGGCTCGAGGCCTCCGCCATCCACTACGTCGAGCTCATAAATAAGTACGGCTCCGATCCCGACTGGAAATAACTGCGCGATCTGGGGTAAAATACTTGGCGGATCCATGTCGACCCGCCCGATCCGCGCCCTCACTGTGGCGCTCCTCCTTTTCGCGGCGGCCCCTGCGTCCGCCGACAAGATCGACGACCTCACGCACGCGCTGATCCAGGACCCGTCGTACAAGGTCCGCGTTCAGGCCGCGCTCGTGCTCGGCAAGCTCGCCGATCGCCGCGCCGTGCCCGCGCTCATCCAGGCGCTGCACGACGAGAACGAGACGGTGCGCGGCGTCGCGGCCACGTCGCTCGGCCGCATCGGCGACAAGGGCGCGTCGAACGCGCTCATGGTGGCGTCGACGTCGGACGGCTCCGAGTTCGTGCGCAGCCAGGCGAAGAAGGCGCTCGAGCTGGTCGCCGGCGGCGGCGGCGCGCTTTCGGTGGCGCCGCCGAAATCGGGCGCGCGCTTCTACGTCGCCATCGACTTTTCGAACGCGGGCAAGGGCGGCGCCGAATACGGACGCCTGGTGCGCGACGCGCTCGCCAAGGAATTGCAGAAGCTGCCGACGGTGACGCTGACGGTCGCCGGTGGCGCGGGCGCGCCGTCGAAGTCGGTGCTGGCGTCGAAGCACCTGCAGGGCTTCGTCGTCGACGGCACGATTCAACGCCTGTCGGCGACGCCGGCCGGCGGACAGCAAACCATCGACTGCGATCTGAAGGCGTTCGTCGCCACCTTCCCCGACCGCTCGATCAAGATGATGACGCAAGAGGGCGCTTCGCTGCAGACCGGCACCGGCCCCTCGGAAGAATCCTCGGGCAAGCGCGACTGCCTGGTGGCCGCAGCCGAAGCGGTGCGCGACGACGTCGACAAGTTTTTGCGGACGCAGCAATAGAAAGGAAGCGGGTCATGGCTCAAGGCTACAAACGCAGCTTACGCAACTACCTGCTCAACTCGAGCTACCAGTTGCGCTTCACCGGCGTCATCGTCGTCATCTCGGCGATCCTGACCGGCGGGCTCGGCTACTTCGTCATGTCAAAGGCGCACGAGGCCTCGCGCGTGGTGTCGGTGCGGGCGATGGATCCGACCGATCCATTGGCGCAACAGCTGGCCGAGCAGTTCGCGCACAACGATCGCATCCTCCTGATCATCCTGATCGGGTTCGGCTTCGTGCTCTCGCTCGTGCTCGCCGGCTACGGCATCGTGCTCACGCACAAGGTCGCCGGTCCGCTGTTCAAGGTCACCAACCACCTCGACAAGATCCGCGACGGCAAGCTCGGCGTCGTCTACAACCTGCGCAAGGGCGATCAGCTGGTCGACTTCTTCGAGCACTTCAAGGCGGCGCACGACGCGCTTCGCCACCAGGCCGAGGCGGACATCGCGCTCATCGACAAAGCGATCGGCGCCGTGGGCGCTTCTCCCGTCGCTGACGAGCTCAAGGCGGCCAAGCAGCGGAAAGAGGAGTCGCTCAAGTAGCTTCGTGATATAAGCGGCTCTTTTCAAGGAGCCGAGATGCGTTACGCCCTCGCCACTTTCGTTGTCGCCGCCCTTGGCGGCGTGGCCTCCGCGCAATCGTCGAACCCGATGTCCTACGAGGCCATGGCGAAGGCCAAGCAGGGCACGTGGTCCGAGTACTCGATGGAGCTGCCGGGCGGACAGAAGGTGACGACGCGCTACGCCATCGTCGAGAAGAACGAGCGCGAGATGACGATGGAGACCGACGCGCAGTCGCCGATGGGCCCGGTGCACATCTCGATGACGTTCGCGCCGTCGCCGCCCGACACGTGGAAGCTGGTCAAGGGGCGCATGCAGATGGGCACGCAGCCGGCGCGCGACGTGCCGGCGGCGCAGCTCGGGCAGGGCAGCGTGAAGAAGGGCGAGTCGATGGGCAAGCTCGTCGGCGCCGAGAAGATCACGGTGCCGGGCGGGACCTTCGAGACCAAGCACTACAAGCGCGAGCTGCCGAAAGAAGCGGGCGGTATGACGATCGACGTGTGGATGAGCGACAAAGCGGTGCCGACGGGCGTGGTCAAGCTGTCGGGCGGCGGCGTCGAGATGGTGCTGGCGTCGACGGGGACGGGCGCCAAGGCCAAGCCCGAGGCGACGCCGGCGAGCAAGCCGGCCGACACGACCAAGAAGTAGCGCTAGGCGAGGAGCGAGCGTCCGTCGATGCCGGCGGGCGTCTCGCGGCCGAGCAGGTCGAGGATCGTGGGGAAGGCGTCGACCGAGCGCGCATGGCGATCGGCGACGGGCACGTTGAGCG
>DASXOU010000607.1:0-6744 GCA_036494045.1 Polyangia bacterium
CGCATGCGTCCCGTTCCCAGATACGACACGCCGCCGGTCATATAGACCTTGGGCGCGAGCGCGATCTCGCCGCCGTTGGCGTGATCGGGCAGCGATTGCGTGTGCGCATAGGCGAGGTCGTAGTCGATATACAGCCACGGCCACGGATGCGCGCGCAGCTCGAAATCGATCCCAAGCCGTTCGGTCGGATCGCCGGGCGAGAATTGCCCGACGTCGGAATCGATGGTGATCTCGTTTTGCAGATAACTGGCCCAGAACGCCGTGGCCGCGCTGAAATAACCGTTATAGCTATAGCGCGCGCCGATTTCGCCGGCATAAAAGCGCGGCAGCACCTGAATCGGCGTACCATCGGCGGTTCGCAGGGTATTGGGAATGACCGAGATACGCGCATCATTCGAGTGAAATCCCGACCCGTAATTCAAATAGATATCGAACGCGGGAACCGGCGTGAAGATGACGCTTGCCTTGGGGCTCGGAACCGATTCCTGGCGCGTCCCCGAGGTATTGATCGCCCCCGGCGAATAAATCTGCTCCTGGTCGGAGACGTTGAATCCGAAATAATCCATTCGCAGACCGGCGATGGTGCGCAGCCAGCGCGTCCACACGATGTCCTCCTCGGCGAAGGCGGCGAGGTTGACCTCGCTGATGTCGTCGTTGCTGCCGAGGTTCAAGACTTCGATGGCGCCGCCGGGGCCGAGCATGTTCAAGCGCTCGTCGGCCGACGCGCGCCGGCCGAGGCGCTGGCGGAAGTCGCTGCCGCCCGAGCTCATGCCGCCGTCGTTGACCGCGCTCGATTCGACGTCCCATAGATCGATGTGCACGCCGTCGTAGCGGATCGAGGCGCCGATTTGATGGCGAAAGCTGATGCCGTGCCAGCGCTGATATTTCTTCCACGAGGCGATGGCGCCGGAGAAGACGCGGTTGTCGTCCTGCTCGAGCTCGTCGCCGTTGACCGGGTTGACGAGGAAGAAGGTGAAGTCGTTGAAGAGCGCGAGGCTGTAGCGGGTGACGTAGGCGGTGACGTTGAATTCGCCGTCGGAGGCGTGGTGCTTGAAGAAGAAGGTGAGCATCTGGCGCTGGGTCATGCCGCCTTCGGAGGGATCCTCGGCGCCGAACCGCGAGATCTGCCCGGCGGCGACGGCGCGCTCGGGGATCTGGCCCGAGCCGATCCACTGCGAGCCGTAGGATTGAAAGAACATGCCCACTTCGGAGTGCGGCGAAATGTCATAGGTGAGCTTGGCGAAGACGTTATAGCGCTCGAGGTTTTCGGGTGCGACGAAGGGGCCTTGATCGCGCGCGACCTCGGCGGCGATCCACGGATGCAGGCGCGACGCCCAGCCCTTGAGCTTGGGCGCGACGACCACGAGCGCGCGCTCTTGCGCCACCAGCTTGCAATGGTCGATGCCGCCCGCGCAGCCGAGCGTGGGAAATCCGCCGGTGGTGAATTGCGCGAACGACTCGGGGAAGTCCTTGCGCGTGATCAGGTTGACCGCGCCTGCCGTCGAGAAATCGCCGAAGCGCACGTCGTAGGGGTGCTTGACGACCTCGATCGAGTCGAGCGCCTCGGGGATCATCCAGTGCAGATCGGCGTAGCCCTGGCCGTGGGCGTGCGACGGCATGTTGACCGGGATGCCGTCGACGAAGACGCCGACGTCGGTGCCGTGGTCGGCGTCGAAGCCGCGCAAAAAGAGCTGGTCGGCCTTGCCGCCGCCTTGGTGCTGCACGGTCAGCAGGCCCGGGACGATGCGCAGGATGTCGTTGGGCGCGGTCTTGGGACGCAGATCGAAGTCGAGGTTGCGCAGCGTTTGCGCCGAGGCGGCGCTCGACGGGCCGCGCCCTTCGACCGTGCTCTGGTAGACCGGCGTCGACGTGCCCGGCGCCGGCGGCGGGACTTCGGGGAGCGGCGGCGCTGAATCCGCCGTCGACTCGACGCTGAAGTTGGCGCGGACGCGGAAGCCCTGGTTGAAGAGGATGGTGACCGGGATCGGCAGGCCGTCCTTGGTCGCCGGGCGGAACTTCAAGCGGCGCGCGGCGGCGAGCGCGGCCTCGTCGAAGCCGAAGCCGACCGGCTTGACGACGCGCGCGCTTACGACCGCGCCGGTCTCGTCGAGCTTGAGCTCGAGCGTGACGGTGGCGCCGAGACCGGCGGCGCGCGCGGCCTCGGGATAGACGGGCTCGACGCGCTCGATCAGCGCGGGCGCCGTGGTCAGGCCCGGCGGCGGGGGCACGCCACCGTCCGGGTTATCGGGATCGTGCGCGCGCGCGCCGCGGCTCCACGCGCACAAGATCAGGAGCGCGACGAGGCATTGCCTCGCGCGCAGACGAGAAGGCATGGACACTCCTTGTTACGGACGAAGAGCGATTACAGATCGATCGACAGCGGCCGCGGCGACGGCGGGCCGCGCGAATCGTGCGTGCGCGTGGCGAAGAGCGAGCGCACGAGCGGACGGGCGAAGACGCCGAGGCGCGTCTCGACGACGGGCGGCGGCGGCAGGACGAAGGTCTGCGCGGCGAGGAGTGACGCACCGAGGTGCTCGGCGCTGCCGGCGCCGTGGCGCGGATCGAGCGGCGGGATGCGCGGCGCGTCGGGCTCGGCTGGCCGATCGCCGAAGCGACGGGTACCGTGCGACGGCGTGTCGCAGTCGACGAGCGTGAGCGCGGCCAGCGAGCAGTCGACGACGGCGGGCGAGCCGGCGTCCTCGAGGCCGAGCGCGACCAGATCGGCGACGGTTCCCGAGACCTCGACGGCGGCGCCCGCGTGCGTGTGCGCGGCGAGCGCGGCGTGACGCGACAGGTGCAGGCCGGGGCAGACGACGACCGCCGTCACGTAGACGGCGAGCCCGGCGCCCCCCCTCGACCGCGATCGCATGACGAGCGGCGAGCGTACACGAAATGCGATCTGCTATGAAGTAGCGATGACCAAGGCGGCGACGCGCGCGGCCGAGTTGGCGGCGAGACGCCGGCGGCGGCGCGCGCGCAGCGGACGGCGCGCGGCGCTGGTGATGGCGCTGGCGCTGGCCGCGTTGGTGCCGCTCGCCGTCGCCGCGTGGCTGTGGCGCGCGACGCGTCCGCGCGCCGAGATCCCCGTCGGCGCCCCGCTGCCGGAGCTCACGCTCGTCGACGATCGCGGCGCGACGATCACGCGCGCGTCGCTCGGCGGCCACGCCGTCGTGTTCAGCTTCGCCTTCTTGCACGACGCGATGCACGCGCCGGCCACGCTCGCCGCGGTGCGCGCGCTCGCCGACGATGTGCGCGCCGGGCCGGCCGGCGATCGCGTGCGCATCGTAACGCTCACGCTCGCGCCCGATGAGGACACGCCGGATCACCTGCGCGCGGCGGCGACGGCGATCGGCGCCGAGTCGCCGTGGATCGTCGCCGGCGGCGCCAGCGACGAGGTCGACCCGCTGCTCGACGCGCTCGACGTCGATTGGCATCGCTTGCAGTCGGAGCGCGCGAAGTTCGGCGCGCCGATCTTTGCGGAGAATCGGCTGGTGCTGGTGGATGGCAGCGGGCGGCTGCGTGGCGAATACGATGTGGGCAGCTGGATCGAGCTGCGCCGGCTGCGTGGCGAGCTTCTGCGCGTCGCGAGCGAGTGAGGTTACTGCACGCGGGCGGCGAGGTCGGCGAAGACGTCAGCCGCCGCGCGCGGCGCCAGCGCTTCACCGTCGGCGAGCGCGGTCAGCTGGAGCGCCGCCGACTGGCGATGGGCGAGGAAGCGCGCGTTGGGCCCGATCACGTGCACGACCGCGAAGGCGTCGTCGTCGGCCTGCACGGCGCGGCGCAGCTCGGCGCGCGCATCGGCGAGCTTGCCCGACGCAGCGCCCTGCCCGATGGCGGAGGGCTGCCACTGCCCGTCGACCTTGTGCAGCGTGATGCTGCCGACGATCTTGCCGTCGAGCGAGACGGGGTAGATGCGATCGAGCGCCTCGCCGAGCAGCGACTCGGCGGGGACGCGCCCGGCCGAAGCGAGCGCGCTCTGGTGCACGTAGTAGAGCGGCAGCGCCTCGCCGAGGACGTAGTGGCCGTCGGGATCGCCGCCGTGGAGCACGCTGCCGATCGTCGACGCCACTTCCGCCGCCTTGGCGTCGGCGCGCGATGCGTCGGTCGTCGTCGCGGTCACCGTCGCCGTCGGGCCTGCCGCCGCCGTCGCTGTCGTCGTCGGCGCGCTGCCCGCGCCGTTGCACGCGGCCATCGCCGCGGTCGTGAACGCCATCAGGATTAGCTTTTTCATGATCGATTCTCCTCGGCGCCTAGTACCAGATGCCGCTGAAGCTGTTGTTGAACGCGCTCACGTAGCGGAGCTTCATGCCCTCGCCCGTCTTGACCGCGTCGTCGTTGGCGAAGCTCGCCTCGGCCCACGCGTTGTCGGCGGAGAAGCCGCCGCCGCTCTCCCAGAGCGTCGCGTACTCGATGGTGCCCGCGTTGTCGTAGGCCGACACGCGCAGGAGGCGATGCCCGGCGTACTCCTGATTGAACAGCGCCTGGTAGCTCGAGGCCGGCGTGTTGATGATCGCGAACTGCCCCGCCGACGCCGTCTTGACCCAGGTCGCGGCGAAGTACGGCGTGTTCGTCGAGTCGCTGTAGCCGAACAGATCCTCGATGACGTAGCCGTTGGCCGCGTAATAGCTGTTGTACGAGTTGAAGGTCGCCGTGTTCATGCCGGTGTAGCTGGCGAACGGGCCCTCGGCCGGCTGCCAGATCGCGTTGAACACCCAGCCCGACGGCGCGGCGGTCAGGCTCACCTGCGACGGGCGATAGTTCTGCCCGTAGAGCGTGTTGAACTTGGTCTGATAGTCGCTGGCCGACATGCCGGTGTACTGATAGAAGCCCGCGCCCGTGGCCGGCTCGTAGGCGCCGGAGAAGACGACGCTGCCGTTGGCCATCGTCGAGGTCAGCGCCTGCGGCGTGCGACCGCGATGGGTCCAGGTGTCGAAGCACTGTTGCATCGAGCCGCCGGGAAGATCGAAGTAGTCGGAGTTGCAGACCGGCGCCCACTTGATGTTGTAGAGCGGCGCCTGCGCGGTGTGATTGTACGAGGGGCTCGCGCCGCCGGCGTAGGTCGCGTAGGTCATCCAGCAGGTGTCTTCGCCGCCGGGGCAGCCGGCGCCCGGCAACGGATCCCACACCTCGAGATAGTTGGTGCTGAGGAAGCCGAAGGTGACGGTCTCGTAGCCGGCGACGTTGAGGGCGTGGCCGCCGCCCGCGTTCCAGTTCCAACCGATCGAGACCGGGCGGCCGGCGTCGATCTCCGATTTGAACTGCGACCAGCTGAACGTGTTGTCCTTGTATTGCGTGACGCTGAGGCCGTAGTAGCCCGCCGGCTTGCCGGTGTACGAGCCCGTGCTCGGATTGCAGGCCGCCGACGACGGATTGGTGCAGCAGTCGCTGCGTCCGAAGTCGTAGTTGGCCATCTCGCACTCTTGCACCGACGAGCCGTTGAATGCGAGCAGCATCTCGGCGCTGGCGATGGCGCACCAGTTGCTCTGGCTCTGCCCATAATAAGGAAGCGCCAGCGACTTCGACGTCGTGGTCGCGTGCGCTCCCGCGGCGGCGAGGCCGACGGCGAGCGCGGCCCCCCACTGCAATACCCTTCGTTGCTCGGTCATGATCGTTCTCCTCGTTTCCTGTGGGCCCTGCGCTCACATGACGAGGCGAGCGAAAACAAGTCGCAGCGAAATCGAAGGACGTCGCAAAGAAAAATCACGCGAGCCCAGGTCGTGACGCCGCTCACGACGCGTCACGCTTCCGTTATAAGATGGAGCTGGACGTTGCTCTACAGGGGGAGCTTCATGCCGCGTTCGCAGGACGCCTCGCGACCGTTCACGTTGCTGCGCGTAGTCTTGCTCGCGGCGATCGCCGCCGCGGCGGCGTGCTCGTCACAGGACCACTCACGCGGCATGAGCTGGTGGACATCGGGCGCGACGAGCTGGGTGCAGCTGACGCGCAACGCGCATCCGCTCGCGCAACCCGACGCCGATCTCGGTCGTCTCGACGCGGCGATGCCGCTGCACAATCTGTCGCTCGTGTTCGCGCTGTCGCCCGCGCAGCGCGCCGATCGCGATGCGCTCCTCGACGACGTGCAGCGTCCGGGCTCGCCGCGCTATCACCAGTTCCTCACGCCCGAAGAATATTCGCAGCGCTTCGGCGCGCGGCCCGACGACGTCGCGCAGGCCTCCGCGTGGTTGGCGTCGCAGGGCTTCAGCGTGCACGCGCCGTCGCGCCTCGGCGCGCGCGTGACCTTCAGCGGCACCGTCGGGCAGGTCGAGTCCGCATTTCGCACCGAGATGCACCGCTACGCCGCCTTCGGCGAGACGCACTACGCGATGGCGAGCGCGCCGTCGGTGCCGGCGGAGCTCGCCGACCACGTGCTCGCGCTCTACAACGCGCACGATTTTCATTCGCGCCACGGGCAGCCGCAGCTGCGCGTTGCCAAGCCGGCCGCGACCTGCCCGACCGGCGCTTTCTGCTCCGACAACGGCATCGCACCGCCCGACTGGTCCGTCATCTACGACATCGGCTCGCTGTACAACCCCGGCATCAGCGGGACCAAGATCACCGGCACCGGCGTGACCATCGCCGTCGTCGGCATCTCCGACATCGCCCAGGCCGATCTCACCGCCTTCCGCACGCGCTACGGCCTGGCGACCAACGCGATCACGAAGACGCTGGTCCCCAACACCGGCACGGCGGTAGGCGACAACGGCGCCGGCATCGAGGCGGTGCTCGACACTGAGTGGTCGGGGG
>DASXOU010000608.1:0-6336 GCA_036494045.1 Polyangia bacterium
AGGGCAAGCAGGAGCGCAAGGACGTGCGCGCGATCAAGGTGCCGGCGACGGCGGCGGCGCCGGTGTTGACGCTGCACAACGTGTGGACCAACGAGACGCTGCCGGTGGTGCTGCCGACCACGCCGGCGGCGGCCGCGCCGCCCGCGCCGCTGAAGGATTCGCCGCGCTTCGATCAGCTCACGCGCGATCACTTCACCAACCAGGCGACCAAGATGGATCCGCGCCTCTTCGCCACCGTCGTGCAAGCCGCCGAGAAGTTCCACGCGCGCTACGTCGAGATCGTCTCCGGCTTCCGCGCGCCCAAGTACCAGCTCATGCTGCGCAAGAAGGGCCACGAGGTCGCGCGCGAGTCGCAACATCCGCGCGGCGCCGCCGTCGACTTCCGCATCGCCGGCGTACCGACGAAGATCCTGCTCCGCTACGTGCGCTCGTTGCACCTCGGCGGCGTCGGCTACTATCCCGAATCGAAGTTCGTACACGCCGACGTGGGTCCCGTCCGCTTCTGGCGTGGACATTGATGCTGGAGCGCCTGCGTCAACGCTGGTCGTCGCTGCGCCGCCCGGACTTCATCCGCGCCGCGACCATCCTGTCGGCCGTGTGCCTGGCGCTGCTCCTACGCATCCTCGTCGTGCAGAGCTGGCACGCGCCCGCGGGCGATGGTCTCCAGTACTACGCGCTGTCGCAAGAGCTCATCAAGGATCATCGCTTCGCGTTCGGGCCCACCAAGCCACTGCAGTTTTCGCGGCTGCCGGGCTATCCGCTGTTCCTCGCCGCCGTCGTGCACGAAGCGCCGCTGGCGCTGCACACGTATCTGTGGATCGCCGCGCAAGCCAACGCGTGGCTCGATCTCGGCACCGCGCTGCTCGTCTTCTTCATGCTGCGCGACCGGCGACCTTGTCTCGGCGCGGCGTGGGCCGGCTTCGTCGCGGTGATCGTCTGCCCCATGCTGATGTTCCTCTCCTGCTATGGGCTCTCCGAGTCGCTGGCCACGTTCCTGACGACGCTGACGCTCTATTGCGCGCTGAAGGACGACTGGCGCTGGATCGCCGGCGCCGGCGCCGCCTTCGGCCTGTTGCAGCTCACGCGCATCGACGGCTTCGCCATCTTGCCGGCGGTGGGCCTCGGGCTCGTGTTCGGCGCGCGTGGCTGGCGCGCGCTCGCCCGTCGTGGCGCGATCTTCGCCGCCGTCGCCGTCGTCGTGTTCGCGCCCTGGCCGATCCGCAACTACAAAGAGTTCGGCGCGCTCCACGTCGAAGGCACGGCGTGGATGCGCCAGGACGGCAGGCCGCTGCCGCTCGGCATGATGCGCTGGATGCGCACCTGGGGCACCGGCGAATGGGGCCAGGATTTCGCGCTGCTCAAGGTGGCCAACAACGGTTACCTGCGCACCGCGCGCGAGGGAATCCTCCTGCCCGCGATGTGGGACACCGACGCGGAGAAGGCGCTCGTGACGCAGCTCTTCGAGCGCTACAACCACGGCGGCCTGTCGCCGGCGCTCGACGCCGACTTCGATCGGCTCGCCGCCGAGCGGCGCGCGCGGCGGCCGCTGCACTATTGGATCGGGCTGCCCGCGCGCCGCTTCGTCGCCGAGTGGACGCCGATGCCCGAGTGGGAGCTGCCGGTGCGCTCGCGCCTTTTGCATCTGCCGTTCTGGCGCGTCTATTACAACGTTTTCCAGTTCGCGCTCTTCGCGCTCGCGCTCGTCGGTGGGATCCTCTTGTGGCGGCGCGATTGGCGCTTCGTCGTCATCGTCGTCTTCGTCGTCGGCGCGCGCGCCGGGCTGCACGCGCTGGCGCACCCGTTTCCCGTCGAGCGCTACATGGTCGAGAGCTTCCCGGCGATGATGGCGCTGGCCGGCGCCGGCGCAGTGCTGTCGTTCGTCTCGCTGCGCACGCGGTTACAGCGACGCCTACAACATCGGCGGCCGCCAGCCGCCGAGCGTGCGTGACACCAGCTCCAGGCGATCCTGGCCCCAGAAGAGCTGGCCGCGCGCGACGAACGACGGCACGCCGCACACGCCGGCGGCGATGGCCTCGTCGGTGGCGCTGCGCAGCGCGGCCTTGACCGCCGGCGCGTCGATGCCGGCGATCTCGCCGAGCGTCGCCAGCACCGCCGGATCGGCGATGTCGCGGTTCTCGACCCAGTAGGCGCGGAAGATGGCGTGGCTGAGCGCGGCGACGTCGCCGCCGGCGGCCTCGGCCGCGTAGACCATGCGCAAGGGCGCGACGGTGCGCATGGGAAAGCGCGTCGGCCAGCGGAACTTCACGCCCCAGTGCGACGCCCAATGCATGAGGTCGCGCAGCATGTACGATCGCTTGGCCGCCGGCGCCTCGTCGAGCGGCACGTTGGGCGTGCCGATGGCGTTGAAGAGCGCGCCGACGAGGATCGGCCGCCAACGCACGAACGCGCCGGCTTCGCCCGCCACGCGCTCGACCTGGGTCGCGCCGAGATAGGCGTAGGGCGACGAGAAGTCGTAATAGAACGTCAGCTCGTTGTCGGGCGCGCTCATACCGGCACCTGCCAGCCGCCGAGCGCTTTTTCCACGAGGAACAGCCGATCCTGGCCCCAGAAGAGGAAACGCCGCCCGGCCTGCTCGATCACGAACGAGGGCACGCCGAAGGCGCCGTCGAGCACCGCGCGATCGGTGGCGGCGCGCAGCGCGCCCTTGATATCGTCCGATTCGATTCTCGTGATATCCCCGTAATCGGCCAATACCGCTTTATCCGAGATATCGCGATTCTCTACGAAGTGCGCGTGATAGAGCGTCTTGGTGAGCGCGATCCGCGCCTCGCCCTCGACGGTGTGCAATAGCCGCATGGCCGCGAGCGAGCGCAGCGGATGGCGTGGATGGAGCGAGAACGGCACTCCGTAATATGCGGCATATCGTTTCATATCGAGCAGGTTCAAATGCTGTTTCGCGGTCGGCATCGCCGCCGCCGGCACGTCCGCCTGCCCGATGGCGCGAAAGATTCCGCCGAGGAGGACCGGCACCCACTCGATCTCCGCCTGGGCGCGCGCCGCCACCGCCTCGATCTGCGTCGACGCCAGATAGGCGAACGGACAGACGACGTCGTAATAGAAGGTGATCATCAATGGCAGCTTAGCTCGCTATCGCCGGCGGCGTGACAACGCAAACAGACGCGCAGGTTGCGATCGGCGAGCATCTGGCAGCGCGGCGAGCCGCGCCAGTCGGGCGGATGCGGATCGACCCACATCTTGCCGGCGCCGCCCGCCGCCGAGCCGTTGGTCGCATGGCACTGCAGGCACGTCTCCTGACGGTGGCACGAGACGCACTGCTTGATGTTGCGCTCGGCCTGCCACTTGTGATGGTTGGGATCGCCGGCCGCGACCGGATCGCTCCAGCCCACCGGATGGAAGCGCTTGGTGCCGATGGGCGCGAACGCCGTGTCCGTGCCGGTGCGGATATCGACGACGCCGAGCCGTTCGTGGCAGCCGAGGCAGAACGACTGGCGGCGATGGCAGCCGTCGCAGCGCGGCGAGTCCTTGCGCGCGTCGATGGCGTGGCGCGAGACGTAGTCGTTGCCGTGGAAGTCGAGCGGCTTGACCACGCCGTTGTGGCACGAGAGGCAGAAGTCCTGGCGATGGCAGTTGGCGCAATATTTCTCGTCGTTGGCGGCGACCGCCGAATGGTGCGTGCGAAAGTCGGGCGTGTGGGCGTCGCCGCGCAGCGCGCCCGACGGGATCAGCGTGCCCGACGCGTACTCGGTCTCGACGGTGTTGTCGGGGCGCGTGACGTGGCAGGTGGCGCAGCGCGACGGCCCGTGCAGCGGCGCGCGCCGGTTGGAGTCGTGGCACTCGAGGCACAGCCCCATGGTCGGCAGCTGATTGCGCGTGGCCAGATCGATGCGATCGAGCGCGGCGTGACAGCGCGTGCAGGCGATACCCTTTTCGACGTGGACGGCGTGATCGAACTTCAGGTTCGGCGCCGGCATGACGACACGCGCGAGCTCGGCGCCGATGCTGAGCTCGGGATGCTCCTTGTTGGGCGGATGGCAGGTCTCGCAGACGTCGCGCGTCGGGATCAAGTTGTCCGACGAATGCGTCGACTTGGGCGCGGCCTCGTGGCAGAAGTCGCACTCGATCTTCTTGGCCAGATGCTTGGCGTGGCTGAAAGTGACCGGCAGCTGCTGCGCCGGAAAGATCACCTCCGACGGGCCGGCGGCGAAGCCGAGCGTGATGACGAGGATCGCGATCACAGTCCGCTCCACGGTTGCGCGCGCGGGATGCCGCGCGGCTTCATGCCGAGCCAGAACGACAGATCGAGCAGCGCCAACACGCGCAGCTGCGAGGTGTACAAGCGGTTGACGTTCTCCTCGACGAGCCCGTGCACGCTGATGCCTTCGAGCGGCGTCCAGCGCACGCCGGCCTGCACGCCGAACGAGTTGGCCGCGTCTTCGGGGCGCGAGTCGTCGCGAAACGAGACGAACGACAGCCGCCCTTCGGCGAACACGCTGCCCTTGTGCACGCCGAGATCGTCGCCCCAGATGCGCACGCGCGTCGATGCGTCGACGCCGGCGCGCAGGCCGCCGTAGCCGTCTTCGTAGTAGCCGTCGAGGCGCAGCCAGCCGCGCGAGCCGAGCGCGAGCCGGCCCCCGAGCGAGCCGCCGCCCGAGGCGTAGCTGCCGAGGTCGTCGAAGTAGAGCCGCGTGAACGCTTGCGCGTAGGCGCGGATCTTCCAGAACGAGACGTCGTAGCCGAGGCGCACGTCGTCGAAGGCTTGCGTGGCGAAGACGTTCCAGATCGAGTCGCCGTCGAAGGTGGGCGCGGCCAGCACGTACTCGAGCGAGATGCCGTGGCGGCCGATCTGCGTGCGCGCCCCCGCGTAGACCTCGTCGACGCGGCCGGCGAGGAGGTTGTAGCGGAACGCGAACCAGGGCACGAGGCGGCCGGCCCAGAGGTTGGCGCGCGCGGTCAGGCCGACGTGCTCGTCGACGACGCCCCACTCGGGCTCGCCCGCTTGGCGCGGCTCGCCCGTCTCCGACATGGTGCGCTCGTAGCTGACGCGCGCGGAAAACCAACGAAGCCCATAGGTGCGCGCGGCGACGCCGAAGGTGGGCTCGAGCTCCTCTTCCTGGCGCGCCGAGAGCGAGCCGAGCTGGTTGCCGCCGAGCGCGACGCCGTCGGCGCGATAGAGCGGCGAGTCGAAGATGCCGGCGCCGTCGACGTTGAGCCCGCCCCACACTTCGGCGGCGACGTGGAACGGCGCGCGCGCTTGCACGTGCAGGCCGTCGAACGAGGTCCAGTCGTAGAGGTCGACCATGATCTGGCGGCCGAGCTCGAAGTCGACGAAGCCGAAGATGTCGTGGCCGCCGAGATACGCGTAGAGCAGGTCGAGCTTCTCGGGGAAGAGCTCGCGCTCGGGCGTGCGGCCGGTGAGCTCGGCGAGCGAATCGTAGTCGCCCATGTCGGCGTCGAAGCGCATCGAGATGGTGATGTAGAGCTGGTTCTTCGGCAGCGGGCGGCCGAGATCGTCGTGCGGCCCGATGTTGAAGATGTGGAGGCCGAGGTACTGCGTGATGCGGCGGCGGTTGACGAGCGTGCCGTCGGCGGCGGCGAGCTGGTAGGCCTGGCCGATGGTCTCGGCGTCGATCTGAAAATCGGCGGCGCGCGCGGGCGCGGCCAAAAGGAGGCTAGCGGCGACCGCGATGGAGGCGAAGGCGCGCACCCGTGGGCTGCACTCTATCGAAGTCAGCGGGTCAGTGCGAGGTTGTCGAAGGCGACGCTGCCCGCCAGCGCGGCAACGCCCACCGCGCCGCGCGGCAACGCCGGCGGTCGACAATGGAGCAGCGTCGCGCCACGGGCGCTGACGGTGAGCGCGCCCGCGCGCCAGGCGACCTCGAGCGCGGCGAGCGCGCCGTCGGGCAGCGCGCCGTCGGGGAGCGTGGCGCCGCTGCAGCCGCCGACGGGCGCGGCGACGGTCTGGCCGGCGCGTGGCGAAGACACCGACCACAGCGCGACGGCGCTGCCCGGTGTGAGCGCGACGAAATCGTAGCTCGCGCTGCCGACCCAGCCGACGAGGATCGCCGCGCCGGCATCGCCGCGGCGGCCGGCGAGGAGGTCGAAGGTAAAGTCGGCGACCTCCATGCCGGCGACGAGCGCGAGCTCCGCGGGGCGGCCGTCGGCGGTCGGCGCCACGGCCGTGACCACCAGCTGCCCGCCGTCGCTGGTGGCGCGATCGGGACGGCGCGGCAGGTACGGATCGTCGCTGCCGTCGAGCGTGAGCGGCGGCAGGCTCGCCCACGGCGACAGCGGCGAGTGGAAAAAGAGCGCCGCGTCCGCCGTCGCCGCGCCGCCCGGATCGGCGCCGCCGGTGAG
>DASXOU010000609.1:0-3422 GCA_036494045.1 Polyangia bacterium
ACCAGCGTCAAATCGCTCGACGCGCTGGTCGGCTACCTCGAGCAGTACGCCTACCTGTTCCGCAACACCCACGCGATTCGGACGGCGATTCGCCGCATTACCCGTATCGTCGGCGCCTTGAAGGGATATTCGCACCTCGACCAGGCCAAAGTGTCGGCGACAGACCTGCATGAGGGCATCGAGAACACACTCGTGATCCTTCATAGCGAGCTGAAATATGGTATAAATGTGATACGCGATTATGCTGAATTACCGGCGGTGCCGGTCTACGTGGATGAGCTCAACCAGGTCTGGACGAACCTCATTCACAACGCGGTGCAGGCCCTGGGGGGAAAGGGAGAGATTCTGATCGAAACGCGCGTCGCCGACGACAAAACCGAAGGCGCGCTGGTTTCGATCACCGTTCAGGACAATGGCCCGGGCATTCCGCCCGATGTCATGCCGCGCATCTTCGAGCCATTTTTCACGACGAAACCGAAGGGTGAGGGAACCGGTTTGGGGCTGGGGATCGTAAAACAGATCGTGGATAAGCACGGCGGGAAGATCGACGTGACATCGAAGCCGGGCTGCACGCGTTTTACGGTTCGCCTACCCATCGCCGGTCCGCAGCGGGCGACCACTGCGGTTTCCAGCAACGTGACGCCCGGGGCGACGATGGGGTGATTGGATTGGAAAACTTGGCAAACGGCAAAGAGCACATCATCTGCGTCGACGACGAAGAGGGCATCCTGACGGCGCTGCGCCAGCAGCTCGGCGCGCGCTTCGGCGACGAGTGCATGATCGAGGTGGCGCAGTCGGCCAAGGATGCGCTCGAGCTGGTCGACGAGCTGCACCGCGAAGGCGAGCCGCTGGCGGTGATGATCGCCGATCAGATCATGCCGGGCATGAAGGGCGTCGAGCTGCTCGAGGAAGTGCACAAGCGCTCGCCGGGGACGACGAAGATCCTGCTCACCGGGCAGGCCGGCCTCGATGCGGTGGTCGCGGCGATCAACAAGGCGGGGCTCAATCGCTACATTCCGAAGCCTTGGGACGAGCCGGATCTGCGGCTCACCGTCGAGAATCTGCTGAAGACGTTTCGCCTGCACCGGCAGAACGAGATGCTGTTCGAGGATCTGAAGCG
Organism: Polyangia bacterium; assembly: GCA_036494045.1. Taxonomy (GTDB): domain Bacteria; phylum Myxococcota_A; class Polyangia; order Palsa-1104; family Palsa-1104; genus JAQBQH01. Next base: position 1,121 of record DASXOU010000609.1, read on the forward strand.
CAAGAACACGGAGCTCGAGCTGGCCAAGAGTCACCTCGAGGAGAAGGTCAAGGAGCGCACTTCGCTGCTCGAAGAGGCGAACGCGCGGCTCAACCGGCTCGCCGTCACCGACGGGCTGACGGGGCTGTACAACCATCGCTATTTCCACGAGCAGCTGCAGCAGGCGGTCGAGCGCTCGCTGCGCTCGGGGACGCCGGCGGCGCTGCTCATGATCGACGTCGATCACTTCAAGAAGTACAACGACCGCCAGGGCCATCCGGCCGGTGACGAGGCGCTGCGCACGGTCTCGCGCATCATCTCCGAGGATCGGCGCGCCGTCGACGTGTGCGCGCGCTACGGCGGCGAGGAGTTCGCCATCGTCTTGCACGACGTGACGCGCGAGGGCGCGGTCGAGGTCGCGGACAAGATTCGCGCGCGCGTGGCGTCGGCGCCGATCGCGCATGCGGACAAGCAGCCGCTCGGGCGGCTGACGGTGTCGATCGGCGTGGCCGCGTGTCCGCAGGACGCGCAGACGGCGGAGGCGCTGCTCGAGGCCGCCGACGTCGCGCTGTACCGCGCGAAGAAGAGCGGGCGCGACACCGTCGTGCAGGCCGGCACGCGCTAAGCGGAGACGGCCGCGCGGGTCCTGTCATTGCGGGGCCCGTCCCGTCCTCCAGTGCTCGGCGTACGGCTTACCGGCCTCACCGTTCGTGGCGCCTACGAAGGTCGTGAATCTGTGCCGTGCTGCGCGCCTGCGCGCTTCGGCCGGGCCCCACCCAGAATGCCACCCGCGCTGTAACACCGGCGGCGCGCTCGGGGGAAAAGCGAAAGAGCAGAAGTTGAGCGCGACTCAGTAGAAGCCTTCGCGCCGGGCGTAGCGGGCGGCGCGCTCGTTGTCGTAACCGGCGGCGTCGAAGTCGCCGCCGGCGAGCTCGGCGTGGATCTCGCCGCTCGACGGCAGCGCCGTGCGGTCGACGTGGCGCGTGGCGTCCCACAGCGCCGAGCGGAGCAGCGCCTTGATGCATTGCGTGTACGCCTCGGCGATGTCGACGAGGATGCCGAGCTTGGGCGCCTTGCATTCGACGGCCGAGGGCGCGAGCAGCGCGGCGTCGGTGGTCAGCGTCGCGCGTCCGTTGACGCGGAACGTGTCGCCGACGCCGGGGATGATGAAGAGCATGCCGACGTGCGGGTTGGCGAGGATGTTGCGGAGCGAATCGGCGAGCCGATTGCCCGGCCGCTCGGGAACGAGCAGCGTCCTCTCGTCGAGGATGCGCACGAAGCCGGGCGGGTCGCCGCGCGGGCTCACGTCGCAGCTGCCGTCGGGCGCTGAGGTGGCGATGCAGACGAACGGCGCGCGCTCGACGAACGTTCGCGTCAGCCGATTGAGCCGATCGCTCACCTTGTTGCACACGAGCGCGGTGGGCTCGCCGAGGAGCGCGCGCAGGGAAGGCTCGTCGGCGATCACGTGCGCCGTCAACCGGTGCTGGGCCATGCCGGCAGTGTAACGTCGGCGTGGCGGCAGACCAGCGCTAGACCAGGGCGACGACGCGCGGCTTCTTGCCGCGGGCGGCGACGAACGCGCGAGCGACGGCGCGGCGGACGGCGCCTTCGACGTCGCCGCCGGCGGCCTCCTTGCGCGCGGTTTCGGCGGCGGCTTCGGCGTCCGCGATCATCGCGGCGAGCGCGGCGCCTTCGGCGGCGACGCCGATCGTGGTCACGCGCAGCTTGCCGGCGACGTCGGCGACGAAGGCGACGCCGTCGAACGCGAGCCGGCGACGCGCGCGCAAGGTGTCGGCGTCGACGTCGCCGACTTGCGTGCCTTCGAGCGAGACGCGCCCGGCCGGCACGCGCTCGGCCGCGAGGCGTGCGCCGTCGTCGTGAAGCTCGAGCACGTCGCCGTCGACGAGCACGAACGACGGCACGCCCGCCGCCTCGGCGAGATCGGCGAACGCGAACATCTGCCGCCGCCCGCCGTGCACGGGCAACAGCGTCCGCGGCCGCACCAGCGACAACAGCTCGCGCAGCTCGTCTTGCGCGGCGTGGCCGCTGGCGTGCAGCGCCGGCGCGTCGATGACACGCACGCCGAGCCCGAGGATGCGATCGACCACGCGCGCCACCGCGCGCTCGTTGCCCGGCACCGGCCGCGACGACAAAACGAGCGTGTCGCCGCGCCCGAGCGACAACAGCGGATGCTCGCCGGCGGCGACGCGTCCGAGCGCCGCGCGCGCCTCGCCCTGGCTGCCGGTCAGAAGGAGCGCCACGCGCTCGGGCAGCATCGTCGCCGCGGTGTCGGCGTCGACGAGGAGGTCGGCCGCGGGGCGCA
>DASXOU010000610.1:0-4790 GCA_036494045.1 Polyangia bacterium
CGATGGCGACATCCTCATCACGCTCGGCGCCGGCGACGTCTGGATGGTCGGCGAGGAGATCTTGAAGGCGCGTGCGTGATGAAGACAAACAGGCGCTGATCGACGCGTTCGCCGGCGAAGGCGAGCTGCGGTTCGACGAGCCGATGGCACGCCACACCACGCTGCGCATCGGCGGACCCGTCGACGCCTGGGCCACCCCGCGAAACGTGGCGGCGCTCCGTCGGCTGCGCGCCGCGTGTCACGCGCGTGGGATCCGTTCACGGGCGTTCGGATCCGGCTCGAATCTGCTGGTGCGCGACGGCGGCCTTCGCGGCGTCGCCATCTCGCTCAAGCATCTCACGCTAATCGCCTCGCCCGACGAGCGTGTCATCGTCGACGCCGGCGCCTCGACCGGCAAGCTGCTCGACTACTCGCTCAGAAAGGATCTCGGCGGCGTCGAGTTCCTCGGCGGCGTGCCCGGCACCGTCGGCGGCGGCATGATCATGAACGCCGGCACCTACCTCGGCGAGTTCAAGGACGTCACTGTCTGCGTAGACTCCGTTGACGAAGCCGGGAATTTCGTGCGCCGTGACAACGCCCAATGCGGATTCGCGTACCGCCACTCGGACATCCCGGCGAGCGACGTGGTCTTCCAGGCGACGCTGCGGCTTCCGCCGCGCCCGCGCGCGGAGATCGAGGCCGTCGTGCGCGAATTGCGCGACCGGCGAAAAGCGCGCGAGCCGCACGGCGTGCCCAACGCCGGCTCGATCTTCAAGAACCCGCCCAACGACTACGCGGGCCGCTTGATCGAGGCCTGCGGCCTCAAGGGCCGTCGCGTCGGCGGCGCCGAGGTCTCGCCGGTCCACGCCAACTGGCTGGTCAACGCCGACGGCGCCAGCGCCAAGGATTTTTTGGCGCTCGTCGAGATCGTGCGCGCCGCCGTCGTAGAACGTTTCGGCATCACCCTCGAGCTCGAAGTCAAAGTCGTTGGAGAGGACGCATGAGCAACTTCACGGGAAAGCGGATCGGCGTCATCATGGGCGGCCCGTCGTCGGAGCGCGACGTCTCGCTCAACTCGGGCCACGGCATCCACGCCGCGCTGAAATCCAAGGGCTACGACGCCGTCGCCATCGATTGGAAGGGCGGCGCCGACGATCTCGGCGCGCACCTACGCCGCGAAAAGATCGACGCCGCGTGGATCGCGCTCCACGGCACCTACGGCGAAGACGGCTGCGTCCAGGGCCTGCTCGAATGCTACGGCGTCCCCTACACCGGCTCGGGCGTGCTGGCGTCGGCGATCGCGATGGACAAGGTGGTCACGCGCCGCATCTTCGATCAGGAGTCGATCGAGTCGCCGCGCTGGCGCCGCTACCACGGCCCCGCCGACGTGGCGCGCATCGGCTTCCCGCTCGTGGTCAAGCCGTCGTCGGAAGGCTCGTCGGTGGGCGTGTCGATCGTCAAAGATCAATCGCAGCTGCAAGCCGCGCTCGACGCCGCCAAGAAGTGTCACGGCCTCGTCCTCCTCGAGGAATACATCAAAGGGCGTGAGATCAACGTCGGCGTCCTCGACGACGAAGCGCTCGGCGAGGTCGAGATCCGCCCGGCCACCGAGTTCTACGACTACGAAGCCAAGTACCTGCGCAACGACACGCAGTACCTCGTCCCCGCGCCCATCAGCGACTCGGAGCGGCGCGTGCTGCACGATCTCGCCGTGCGCGCGCACAAGGCGCTCGGTTGCGCCGGCGCCACCCGCGTCGACTTGATCCTCGCTGAAGGCGGCCGCGCCGTCTGCCTCGAGATCAACACGCTGCCGGGCATGACCGACCACTCGCTCCTACCCAAGATCGCCGCCCACCGCGGCATGGACTACGCGACGCTGGTCGAGCGCATCCTCGATTCTGCTAAGCTGCACGCATGACCGACGCGGCCAAGGGCAAGCCGGGTAACGCGCTCGCGATCACGGCGCTGGTGCTGGCATCCGTGTTCTTCTTGCCGATCATCCCGTTCTTCGGGCTCGTGCTCGGCATCATCGCGCTCGTCACCGGGCGATCGAAGCCGATCTCGATCGTAGCCATCTGCCTCGGCGCGTTCTTCACGCTCATGACCGCGGTCTACGCCGCCATCGCCATCCCCGCGTTCATGAAGTACATCGAGCGGTCCAAGGAGTCCGAAGCGCGCACCAACCTCGCGAGCCTGGCCCACGCCGTCGCCGCGCTCGACGACGAGAACCTGGTGTCCAAGCTGCCCGACGCCGATTGGACGCCGGCCGGCGACGCCTGCGCCCAGCCCGACCACAAGCTCGCCGCCGATCCCGCCGCCTGGCAGCGCGAGCCGTGGAAGACGCTCGGCTTCACGATCGATCGCCCGCACTATTTTCAGTATCGCGCGCTGCGCGTCAGCGGCGGCTTTCGCTTCGAAGCGCGCGCCGACCTGCGCTGCAACGGCCACTTCACCGAGCTGTCGCGCGATCCGCTCTAAGCTCGCGCGCTGATTTCTCGCGTTGATCGTTCGCGCTAGTTTCTCGCGCGATTTTTTGCGCGCCGATCTGCGCCATCGTAAAAGCGTGAGACATGATGCCCAAGCCCCGCTCGAGGTCCGCGCGGCGCCACGGCTGGTCGCTCTTCGGCCGCCGCGGCAATCGTCGCGTGCGCTCGGCGACGCCCGCGCTGCCGCGCCCGCCGCGGCCGCCATTGTGGGCTTCGGCGTGGGCGGCGCTGGTGGCGTGGCGCCACTCGTTTCTCGTCGCTGCCGTCGGCGTGGCGCTGGCCGGCGCGGCCTGGGCCGGCCGCTGGTACGTCACCCACTCGCGCCACTTCGCGGTCCGCGCCGTGCACGTCTCGCCGACGCTGCACGTGAGCGCCGAGGCGCTGATCGCGCGCGCCCAGGTGCCGCTCGGCGTCAACCTCTTCGCCATCGATCGCGACGAAGTGGCGCGCGCCGTCTCACAAGAGCCGTGGGTCGCGCGCGCGCACGTGCGCCGCGAGCTGCCCTCGACGCTGGTGATCGACGTCGTCGAGCGCCAAGCCGCCTGCAGCGTCGCGTTCGGCGCGCTCTATCTCGCCGACGCCGAGGGCAACGTCTTCAAGCGCGCCACGCCCGACGAAGCGGCCGGCCTTCCCGTCGTCAGCGGCATCGATCGCGACGACTTTCTCGCCGAGCCCGAAGCCGTGCGCGCCGAGCTGCGCCAGGCGCTCACCGCCATCGCCGCCTGGCGCGCGAAGGGCACGCGTCCGCCGCTCGGCGAAGCCCACGTCGATCCGATCGCCGGCGTCACCCTCTACACCGAGCGCGGCGTCGGCGTCCGCCTCGGCGTCGTCGACGATTCCCTGCCCGCGCGCCTCGGCCGCTACGACGCCGTGCGCGCCGCGCTCGACGAGGGGAATGAAGCGCCGCGGCTCTTCTTCGTCGACAATCGCGCGCGTCCCGATCGCGTGACCGTAAAACTCGCGTCGGCCGCACAACCGGCGCACAGTGGATCGAAGGATTAGCGAGGATCATGGCCAAGCGTGAGGAGCTCGTCGTCGGGCTGGACATCGGCACCACCAAGATCGCGTGCATCGTCGGCGAGGTGACCGACGACGGCGTCGACATCATCGGCGTCGGCACGCATCCATCGACAGGGCTGAAGAAGGGCGTCGTCGTCAACATCGACGCCACCGTCCAGTCGATCCAGCGCGCCGTCGAAGAGGCCGAGCACATGGCCGGCGTCGAGATCACGTCGGTCTACGCCGGCATCGCGGGCGCGCACATCAAGTCGCTCAATTCGCAGGGCGTGTGGGCGGTCAAGGACAAGGAAGTCAAAGAGTCCGACGTCGCCGCCGTGCTCGAACAGGCCAAGGCCATCAACATCCCGCAGGATCGCGAGATCATCCACGTGCTCCCGCAGGAGTACACGATCGATCATCAAGACGGCATCAAGGAGCCGCTCGGCATGTCGGGCGTGCGCCTCGAGGCCAAGGTGCATCTCGTGACCGCATCGGTGACGAGCGCGCAGAACATCATCAAGTGCTGCCATCGCTGCGGGCTGCAGGTGGCCGACGTCGTGCTCGAGCCGCTGGCGTCGTCGGAGGCGGTGCTGCACGACGACGAGAAGGAGCTCGGCGTCGCGCTCATCGACATCGGCGGCGGCACCACCGATCTCGCCATCTTCACCGACGGGGCGATCGTTCACACCGCCGTGCTCGCCGTCGGTGGGCACCAGCTCACCGCCGACATCGCGTACGGCTTGCGCTCGCCGCATTCGGAGGCCGAACGCATCAAGCACAAGCACGGCTGCGCGATGGTGGCGATGGTCGGCGAAGACGAGATGATGGAAGTGCCGTCGGTGGGTGGACGTCCGGCGCGCTCGGTCAAACGGCAGTCGCTGTGCGCGGTGATCGAGCCGCGCGTCGAAGAGATCTTCATGCTCGTGCGGCGCGAGATCGAGAAGAACGAATACGCCGACAAGCTGGCGTCGGGCGCCGTCATCACCGGCGGCTCGACGATCCTCGAAGGCATGCCCGAGCTCGCCGAGGAAGTGCTCGGCATGCCGGTGCGTCGCGGCGCGCCGATGGGCGTCGGCGGCCTCGTCGACGTGGTGCGCACGCCGGCCTACGCGACAGCGGTCGGCCTCGTGCAGTACGGCGTGAAGAACCTCGGCATCATGCATTTCCAGCGCGGCGACGCCGACAAACGCACCGTCTGGCAACGCATGCGCAGCTGGTTCGGCGAGGTCTTCTAGTACTACAAGGTCGTATCGAGCGAAGGCGCCGGGCTCAGCTCGGCGCTGACAGTCGCGGGCGTACCGCGTGTCCGCAGCCAGATCCGCCCGA
>DASXOU010000611.1:0-4093 GCA_036494045.1 Polyangia bacterium
CGCGTTCGTACAGATGCCGCTGACGGGCGACTACGCGGCGGCGCAGATGTTCCTGCGCGCCGTCGATCCGGCGGCGATGCCCGAGGGCGGCACCGACATCGGCGGCGGCTTGCGCCAGGCCAAGGAGGTCCTCGACCACGCCGAGCACGGCGCCAAGGAGCGCGCCGTCGTGCTGCTCTCCGATGGAGAGGACTGGGGCGACGACGCGGTCGCCGCCGCCGAGGCGCTCAAGAGGGCCGGCGTCCATCTGTACGCCGTCGGCATCGGCTCGCCGGCGGGCGTGCCGCTGCCCGCGTTCGACGACCACGGCGTGCAGCGCGGCTATCGGAAGGACGTCGACGGCAAGACCATCGTGACGCGGCTCGATCGGCAGGGCCTCGACAAGATCGCGCGCGCCGGTGGCGGCGAGGCGTTCTGGCGGCCGCGCGGCGTCGCCGTCGGTGAGGTCGTGCAGCGGATCGAAGCCATGCAGAAGAGCGACCTCGAGACCCGACGCGTGACGAGCTACATCGAGCGCTACCAGTGGCCGCTCGGCGCCGGATTGCTCCTGACGATGCTGGGCATGGCGCTGCCGACAGGCGCGCGGACGCAGCGGCGACACCGGAGGACGTCGGCGACGGTCGCGAGTGCCGCGGCGCTGGTCGTCGCAATGCTGCTCGGGGGACGCGCCCACGCTGCGGGTGTGCTGCATCACCCCGAAGCAGCGACGGCGCGCGGCACAGCGGCATACGGACACGGGGAGTACGCCGCGGCGCTGGCGGCGTTCCAGGCGGCGCACCCCAAAGGGGCCGACGCGGAGGTGGAATACGATCGTGGTACGGCGCTCTTCAAGCTCGGCCGCTATCAGGAGGCGAAGGCGGCGTTTGCGCGGTCGGCCGCGTTGGCGCCGCGCGCACGCGCGCTCTACGACCTTGGAAACACGGAGGCGGCGCTGAAGGACGAGGCGGGCGCGATCGCGGCGTATCGCAAGGCGCTCGGAGTCGATCCGGACGACGCGGCGGCGCGGCACAACCTCGAGGTGATGCTGCAGAAAAAGCAGGACGAGAAGAATAAGCAAAAGCAGCAGCAGAAAGACCAGAAGCAGCAAGCCGGCAATCAGCAGCAGAAAGATCAGAACGGCAAGGGTGATCAGCAGAAGCAAAAGCAGAAGCAAGCCGGCAATCAGCAGCAGAAAGATCAGAACGGCAAAAGCGGTCAACCGAAGCAGCAACAGCAGCAAGCGGCGCAACTGCAGCCGCCGACGGGACACGCGCTCGATCGCGCCGCACAGGCGCGCGCCGATACGCGCCTGACTCCGGACGCGGCGCGCATCCTCGACTCGATGCGCACCGTCGACCGCACGTTGCCGCTGTCCCGCTTCGCCCCCCCGACGCCGAGGAGTGCTCATGAAAAGGATTGGTAGAGGCGCGCTCATCGTGGGCGCCATCACGCTCGGGCTGGCAACGCCGGCGCTTGCCGAGGTCCGGGTCTCGCAGTCAGCCGACCGCAAGACCGTCGGCAGCGATGACACGTTCGAGGTCACGGTCACCGTCTCCGGGCTCGAGGCGCCGGCCGAGCTGTCGCTGCCGCGCTCGTCCGATCTGCAGATCCTCGGGCAGTCGCAATCGACGCAGACGAGCTTGACCACGGGGCCGAGCGGCGTGGCGACCGAGCGCGAGCAGCAGATCCATTTGCAAATGCGCGCCACACGGAGCGGCAGCGTGACCATCCCTGGCGCCGTCGTCACCACGGGGGGCGCGACGCTGCGCGCGCAGCCGTTACAGCTGGAGGTCCGCGCCGGTCACGTCGGCGGTCCGCGCGCGGCGCCCGATCCCAACGATCCGTTCGCCGCGTTCGGGCTGCACGGCTTTGGTGGCGGTCTCGGCGGCATCGACCCGTTTGGCGACGAGGATCCGTTCGCGCAGCTGCGCGGCGCCGCGCGGCTGTCGCCGTCGGACGTCAAGCTCGTGGCCACGCTCGATCGGCGATCGGTCGTCGTCGGCCAGCAGGCCACGCTCGAGCTGTGGCTCTTGACCCGCGCCGGCGTCTCCGTTGGTGGGCTGCAGATGCCGAAGGTCGACGGCGCGCTCAGCGAAGACATCGCCACGCCGGGGCAGCCGAAGGGGCAGGAGCGCATCGTCGACGGCGTGCCGTATCGCGGGTTCCTGCTGGCCAAGCGCGCGCTGTTCCCGCAACACGTGGGCCGGCTCGACATCGGCCCCGCGCAAGCGGAGGTGACCGCCACGGGGCTCCTCCAGAGTCAGCAGCTGACGCCGCGCTCGGCGCCGCTGGTGCTCGAGGTGCGTCCCGTGCCGGCGGGTGGTCCAGCCGACGAAGCGATCGGCGCCTGGACGCTCGGTGCGGAGCTTTCGGCTCCGCATGCCGCGGTCGGCGAACCGATCACGCTGCGGTTGAGCGCGCAAGGCACGGGCGATCTGAAGGCGCTGACCCTGCCGCCGCTGCCTGCGCTCGACGGCGTGGACGCCTTCGCGCCGACAGTGACAGACACGCCGTCGCAGCAGCGCGGGCTTCTCGGGGGGCGGCGCGTCGCCGAGATCGTGCTCATGCCGCGGCGCGCGGGCGAGGTCACGATTCCGGCGCTGTCGTTGCCGTACTTCGATCCGCAGAGCGGGCGACACGGGGTGAACCGGACGCGAGCGATGACGCTGCACGTCGCCGGCGCGCCCGCGGTTGCCAGCGTTGCGGAGGCCGCGCCGGCGAGCACTGCGCGCACCGACGCGATTCGCTCGCTCCGCGCGACGGTGAGCGTGTTGCCGCCGGCGCGTCGCCCGTGGCAGACGCTCGCCTTCTGGCTGCTCGTCGCGCTGCCCGCGCTCTTTCTCGGCGTGCTCGCTGCGGTGACGCGCCGGGAGGCTCGCCCGCGCGGAACGAGCACGCGCCAACGCCTGCGCGCGGCGCGCCAGCATCTCGCCCGCGCGGGTAGGCTGCGCGATCGTCCCGTGGAGCTCTTCGGTGAGGTCGAGCGTGGCCTGCGCTCGTGGTGCGCCGCGTATCTTCGCCACGACGTCGATACGCTCGGGCGCGATGCGCTCGCCTCCGAGCTCGAGACGACGCGTCTGTCACCCGAGTCGCGCCGCCGCCTGCTCGAGGCACTGGCGCTCAGCCACGCCGCGCGCTTCGCGCCGCCGTCAGAGCAGAAGGTGCGCATCGATCAAACGCTGGCCATCGCCCACGAGGTGCTGGAAGAGAGGAACGCCGCATGATCACCATCGCCGCCCTGGCGCTCGCTGCCACGACCTATTACGCACCAGCCGAGACACAGGCGATGATCGCCGACGCCGGTCGCGCCGCGGCGCACGGAGACTGGAACGCCGCCGCGGCCGAGTACCGCAAGCTGGCTGATCACGGGCTCGCGTCCGCCGACGTGCTCTACAACCTCGGCACCGCCGAGCTGCGTCTCGACGATGCTGCCGGAGCCGGCCGCGACCTGGAGCGCGCCCGCGCGGCAGGAGCGCACGGCACCGATCTCGAGGACAACCTCGCGCTCGCCCGCCGCCGCGCCGGAGGGCCGGAGGAGAGCCGCTGGCGGGCGCTCGCGTCCGAGCCACGCACGATCGACGCGGTCCTCTGGGGGCTGGCGAGCCTGTGGGCGCTCGCGCTGTCGTTGGGCTGCGCGACACACCTGCGTCGGCTGGTCGCGTTGCGGTAGAGTCCAGCCGTGCGGCTGACGCTAAAGATCACCTTCGTCACCTTCGTGGGTGTGCTCTTTGTCGTCGCCGGCTACTCGTACCTGACGCTGCGCCGGCAGACCGCCGAGTTCGATCGCGATACGCGCGCCAATCATCAAGCGCTCGGCAGCACGCTCGCCGCCGCCGTCGCCGTCGCTTGGCGCACCGGTGGCGAGTCGGCCGCCATCGATCTCCTCGCCAGCGCCGACGCCGAGCAGTCCACGATCCATTTGCGGTGGGTCGCGCTCGACGGCACCGAGCCCGACTATCGCCCGCCGTTCGAGATTCCCGGCGACGTCATGGCCGAGCTCGCGCGCGGCACGACGGTCACGTTCCGGCCGCGCTCGCCGCAGCCAGACTCGCGCCTCTACACGTATGTGCCGATTCCGCTCGCCGCGCCGCTCACCGGCGCCGTCGAGATCTCC
>DASXOU010000612.1:0-4164 GCA_036494045.1 Polyangia bacterium
CCACGACCGGCTCGGGGCAGATCGATCGTTGGGACCGCGCGCCCGACGAAGGGCCGCCCGCCGCCGCTACGTCCGGCGGCGCCACACCGGCGTCGAACACGAGCGCGCCCGGCGGCGCGGCGGGCAGCGCAGCGACGGTGCCGCAGCCGACGGTGACGCCGGAGGCGAGCGGCGCCAAGGGAACGGCGCCGGCCGGCTCTTCGTCCAAGCCCCAGTGAAGCTGGCCCTCTTCTTCACGATCGTCGTCACGGGCGTCGCCGGTTGCGGCGGCTCGTCGGATCCCAACGCCAAGGCGCTGCACCAGGCCGAGCTGGCCACGCGCGCTTTCGATCGCGCCATCGGCATCGAGACCGCGTTCGTCAGCGACGGCAACATCGACATCGAAGCCACGCCGGCGATCATCGCCAACGCGATGCTCAACCGCGTCGAGTCCGAAGGCTCGGGCTGCGTCGTCGCGACGTCGAGCGACAACACGTTGCACGCCGACTTCGGCACCAGCTGCGAGCTGGCCACCGCTTCGATGCACATCGGCGGCACCGTCGATGGCGAAGTCGATCCCGATCCGACCACCGGCGGCGTGACCATCACGCTCACGCTCGCCGTCACCGTCGACGACAACGAGGCGCTGTCGGGCGCGCTCATCGTCTCGACGCCCGACGGCACCGTGTTCAGCTACGCCGCGCCCGACGGCCTCACGCTCGACGGCACCGTCGTCGCCTCGCCGCTCGTCGCCGCCGGCATCGCGGCTGGCGGCGCCACGCTCGACGCCGCCAACGGCACCGTCGACGGCGCGACGCTCGTCTTCACCGGCATGCACGAGCGCTTCGCCGCCTGCTATCCCGACGACGGCAGCGCGACGGTGAACGCGGTCGAGGTCGACTTCGCGTCCAACACGCCCGAAGACGGCAAGGTCATGGTTGGTAGCGGCAGCGGCGCCACGCTGCCGAAACGCGCGCGCTGCCCGAACTGAAAAAACAAACAGGCGACAGGCGGCAGGCGCCCGGCGATTCAAATTTCCGGATCATTGCGACTCGCCCGCCGCCTGTCGCCTGTCGCCTGTTTGTTTCTTACGGAGCCGAGGTGCCTTTACGCCCGTAATTGTCTTCCAGCCGCACCACGTCATCCAGCTCCGTCGTCGACACCTCCACGACGTCGGTGTCCTCGAGCGCGATCATGCGATGGCGCAATAGCGGCGTCACATGAAACGGCTGCCGCGGCTCGAGCACTGTCGACTGCGGCTCTTCGCCCTCGCGATAGTGCACGAACTCCATCTTTCCGCGAAGCACCATCACCGTCTCGTCCTTCTTGTTGTGATACTGGAGCGAGAGCGAGTGACCCTTCTTGATGTGGAGGATCTTACCGACGTAGCGATCGGTGATCGCCCAGATCAGCTCGTTGCCCCACGGCTTGTCGACCGTTTTCGTGCTCATCGAAATATCCATCGCATCATCTTCAGCGTCTGTTTGTAGACCTTGTCCGAGTAGGGATACCACCACAGCTCTTTTTTGAGCGCGATGCGATCGTAGTTCACGTGGCGCGTCTGACAGAGATCCTGCAGGCCGCGATCCGAGTGCGTGAGCCCGACGCCCGACTGCTTGACGCCGGCCCACGGCGTCTCCGGCGCGCCGAACGTGATGAGCACGTCGTTCACCATCGTCGTGCCCGACTCGATCTTCTCGGCGAGCCGCTGCCCCTTCTTCTTGTCAGCGGTGAAGACGTAGGCCATGAGGCCGAGCGACGAATCGTTGGCCAGCGCCACCGCCTCTTCCTCGTCGCGCACCTTCATGATCGGCATGACCGGTCCGAAGATCTCCTTCTTCATGACCTCCATGTCCTGGCGGCAATCGGTGAGCACCGTCGGGGCGAAGGCGAGCCCTTTGTCGCCTTGCCGTTTGCCGCCGGTGCGCACCTTGGCGCCCTCCTTCACCGCCGAGGCGATGCGCTCCTCGACGATCTCGGTCTGCCGCTCCCAGGTCATCGAGCCGGTGTCTTGCCCCGGCCGCAGCTTGTCGACGTTGGCGATGATCTTGGCGACGAGCTCGTCGTGCACCGACTGATGCGCGTAGACGCGCTCGACCGAGACGCAGACCTGCCCCTGGTTGGCGAACGCGCCCCACACGAGCGCGCGCGCGGTGCGATCGATGTCGGCGTCGGCGCAGACGATCGCCGGCGCCTTGCCGCCGAGCTCGAGCGTGCATGGAATCAGCCGCTCGCCGCAGGCGGCGCCGACCTTCTTTCCCGTCGCCGTCGAGCCGGTGAAGATGCAGTAGTCGATGCCGCTGTCGATGAGCGCCGCGCCGGCCGCGCCGCGCCCGGGCACCACCTGGAACAGCTCGGTCGGCATGCCCGACGCGTCGTAGAGCTCTTTGGTCTTGAGCGCGATGAGCGGCGTGACCTCCGACGGCTTGAGCACCACGGCGTTGCCGGCGATGAGCGCCATCGCCATCTCCCCGGTGGCGATGCCGAACGGGAAGTTCCACGGCGCGATGATCCCGACGACGCCGCGCGGCTGATAGTGCAAATAGCTGGCGCGATTTTTCAGAAGGTGCAGCGAGATCGGCTCGGGCGCGAGGATGCGCGGCGCGCGCTTGGCGAAGTACGTGATGAGGTCGGCGATGATCATGACCTCCATCGACAGCGCCTCGGCGCGCGTCTTGCCCGTCTCGGCCGAGATGAGCGCGCACAATTCCTCGGCGCGCGCGACCACGAGATCGCGAAAGCGCCCGACGCGCTCGCAGCGCTCCTTGACCGATAGCGCGCCCCACGCCGCCTGCGCCCCACGCGCCCGCGACACCGCGTCGCGGATCTCGGCGGCGCTCGACTCGCGTACTTCGCCGAGCACCTCGCCGGTGGCGGGATTGGACGAGACGATGACGTCACGCTTCGTGTCGCTGCTCGCGCGATCGACGCTGGCTAGCGCGCCCATGGACACCTCCGGGGCGAAACCATAGCACCGATCGCCCGGGCCGAAACCTACGCGAAACGCCGCGATTGTGGCGTCGGCGCCACGATTCGGGGCCTCGGCTCGCCCCCTTTTTCCACGGTCATGCGGCACAACGCCCTGGGAACCGGGGCCCCATAGGAATGCACGCGCGCGTGTGCAGCGGAAAGTCCAGCTGTTACGTCGCGTGCTTGCGGCCGAGTGCCCCCGGCGGTCCGCGCTCGCCGGCGCTCTGTGACTTAGGCCCCAGGCTTGCTCATGGCGAGGGTCGGAGGATCTCCAAATGCGTTTCCCCTGCATCCGCGTCTTCGCGCTCATGAGTGGCCTGGCCATCACTGGTTGCGGCGCCGCGAACATCAACCACTGCAACGGCGCGGGCGACTGCACCGGCGGTAACGGCGGCTCGGGCGGCAGCGGCGGCTCGGGCGGCAGCGGCGGCGGCACGGGCGGCAGCGGTGGCTCGGGCGGCACCGGCGGGACCAACTGCGGCACGCAGAACTTCAACCTCATGAAGGGCGGCACGCCCGACCTGCTCATCGTCCAGGATCGCTCGGGCTCGATGGCGATGGACGCCAGCGGCGGCAACGGGACGCCGTCGAAGTGGACCTCGGTCACCGCCGCCCTCGAGCAGGTCGTCGGCCAGGTCACCACCGTCGACTGGGGCCTCATGTTCTTCGGCCCGGACGACAACGATCCGAACGGCGGCCTCTTCGGCTGCAACGTGTCGTCGACGCCGCAAGTGGCGTGCGGCGCCAGCACCTCGAGCCAGATCACGACGGCGATCACCGGCACCATGCCGACGACGAGCACGCCGACGATGGAAGCGATGCAGGCCGCGACCACGTACTTCATGGGCAACACCGACGGCAACGCGCACTACATCCTGCTTGCCACCGACGGTCTGCCGTCGTGCGGCATTGGCGACGAGGTCACCGGCGCCGAGACGGCCGTTACCACGGCGCTCAACGCGGGCATCAAGACCATCGTCGTCGGTATCGGCACCGATCCCGACGGCGAGACGGCGCTGACGACGATGGCCAACAACGGCGGCATGCCCGATACCACCGGCGCGACGCCCTACTACCAGGTCAACACGACCAGCGACCTCGTGACCGCGCTCGGCAAGATCACGGGCGACATCGTGTCGTGCAACTACCCGCTGACGATGGCGCCGACCAACCCCGACTATGTCGAGATCGACGACGAGAACGGCAACCCGATCC
>DASXOU010000613.1:0-12841 GCA_036494045.1 Polyangia bacterium
CATCAGACCGCGTCGAACGGCAGCACCAGCGGGTTTGCCGCAGCCAGCGACGGCAACGTCGTCTCGTTCGACGCCTCGAGCATTGCCGCGGCGGCGTCGGGCGGTGGCCTCGTCGCGGGCGTTCTCGGCAGCTCGTTCAACTTGTTCGGCAAGGACATCCCGAGCTTCGGCGTGATCCTGCAGGCGCTCGAGCGCACCAAGGACGCCAACATCATCTCGCGCCCGCACATCATGACGATGGACAACACCAAGGCGACGATCTCCGTCGGCCAGGTGATCTCGTACCCGACGCAGTCGCTGGGCGCGCTCACCACCGGCACGGCCACGCCGTCGATCCTCAACAGCTATCAGCGCCAGCCGGTCGCGCTCTCGTTCGATCTCACGCCGCACCTCAACGAGTCCGATTCGATCCGCCTCGAGATCAACGGCAACATCGAGGATCTCGCCGACGGCACGACCACGCCGGGCGGGCCGACGACGAACCAGCGCAAGATCATCACCTCGGTGGTGGTGCACGACGGCGAGACCATCGTGCTCGGCGGGCTCACCAAGGACACCGACACCATGCAGATCGACAAGATTCCGTTTCTCGGCGACATCCCGCTGCTCGGCCGGCTGTTTCAGACGCGCAGCAAGGAGCGGCTCAAGCAGGAGCTCCTCATCATCATGACTCCGTACATCATCCGCTCGCGCGCCGACGTGCGCCGCATCGCCGAGCAGAAGGAGGCCGATCGCCAGGAGTTCCTCGAGCGCTTCAGCGCCTTCGCCGACCAGGGGCAGTTCGATTCGCACGTCGACTATCGGCGCAAGCGCGGCCTGCTCGAGGAGGTGAACCAGACCGCCATCGCCGCCGCGCGCGAGGGCGAAGCGTTGCGCGCGGCCGAGCGCGCGCTCAAGCCCAAGCGTGCCGAGGGGCTGATTTCGCTGGCACCAGCCGACTGACAGGCGCGCGCGCTCCTGATATGCTGGGCGCAACACGCTCGGAGGAGGGCACATGCGCAGCCTCATCGCCTTCGGCCTCGTTTGCGGAATGACGGCGCCCGTGTGGGCGCGCCCCGACGGCAACAACGATCGGCCGCCGCCGCCGAGCATGATGCGCTCGGAAGTGCAAATGCGCATGCCGATCGACGGACGCGGGGATACGGCGTCGATGATGCGGGAGTCGCGGCCCGATCCGTGGCAGCGCGCGGAGAAGCCGCAGGCCGAGCGCGCGCCGACGAGCGCGCAGCGCGCCGATCTGCCGCTCAAGAGCGACGTGGCGCAGAAGGCGCATCCAGGCGATTCGCGCGACGTGCAGCCGAAGCCGCAGGCGCTCGACGCGCGCATGCAGAATCAAAAGCCCGCGGATGACCGTATGGGCCGGCCCGAGCAGAAGCCGGCGCTGCCGATCAAGATCGAAGTGGCGATGAAGCAGCAGGGCGGCGAGATCGGCGAAGGCGGGGCCAGCGGTAGCGCGGCCAAGAAGTCGGCATCGGGCGCCGTGAAGATGACGGCGCACGATCGCGACATGCTCTGCCGCACCGCCGGCGTCTGCCTGCCCGCGTCGCACGCCACCGACGACACCGAAGACAAGACCGAGTAGTCAGCGCGCCGCGCGCGCGTACACCGAGACATGTTTCTGCGAGCCGTTGCCGAACGGCTCTTTGTTCCAACCCGCCCAGCGCGCGTGCAGCGCGAGGCCGGCGACGCGCGCCATGAGATCGAGCTCGGGGACGTTGGCGTAGCGCAGCTTGATCGGCACGATGTGCACCGACTGATCCTGCTCGAGGTAGATGTGGTTCGAGTCGACGCGCTGGGCGATCGGATCGTGCCAGGAAGCCTCGGCCAGGACGCCATCGCCGTCGAGACGGCGCGGGAACCAGCGCACGTTGTGCTCGAAGCGCGTCAGGTCGGGCACGAACACTTCGACGAGTAGCTTGCCGCCCGGCGCGAGCCGAGCGGCGGCGCGCTCGAGACAGCCGATCTGCGCATCTTGCGTCAAGAGCGCGAAGAAGGTGTTGAACACGAC
Organism: Polyangia bacterium; assembly: GCA_036494045.1. Classification (GTDB taxonomy): domain Bacteria; phylum Myxococcota_A; class Polyangia; order Palsa-1104; family Palsa-1104; genus JAQBQH01. Next base: position 2,009 of record DASXOU010000613.1, read on the forward strand.
ATAGACGAGATCGTATTCGCCGTCGGCGGCGACCTCGCCCATGTCGCCGAGGACCGTGCGCACCTTGTCGCCGCCGGGCTTGGCGGCGAGGCGCGCCAGCATCTTCTCCGAGCAGTCGATGCCGGTGACCGCGATCCCGCGCGCGGCGAGCGGCAGCGCCACGCGGCCGGTGCCGATGCCGAGCTCGAGCGCGCGATTGCCCGGCGCCGCCAGCTCGGCGAGCAGCGCCACCGTCGCATCGGCGCTGCCGAGAGAACCGTACTGCTCGTCGTATCGATCGGCGACGCGATCGCCGTAGCTCGAATTCATGGCGCGACTGTACTCCGTCGCGGGCCTGCTATGCTCGTGTGCATGTGCGGCCGCGCCAGCCTGACCACGCCCGACTGGGAAACGATCCGCGCCATCCTCGACGCCGCGCCCGACGCCGAGGAGGCCGCCGCCTACGCCCCGCGCTACAACGTCGCGCCGACGCAGCTCCATCCAATCCTGCGCGTCGTCGACGGCGCGCGCCGCTTGCAGCGCGGTAGCTGGGGGCTGCCGCCGATCGAGAATCGCGCGGTCATCAACGCGCGCGCCGAATCGGTGGCGTCGCCGTCGAGCATGTGGGCCGAGGCGCTGCGCCAGCGCCGCTGCGTCGTGCCCGTCGACGGATTCTACGAGTGGAGCGGCGAGCAGCCGTTCTGGTTCCATCCGCCCGACGGCGGGCTGTTGTTGCTCGCGGGCCTCTGGGAGCAGGGTCCCGATCGCGCGCGCTTCGTCATCGTCACCACCGCCGCCAACGCGCTCGTCGCCGAAGCGCACGATCGCATGCCCGCGATCCTGCCGCCCGCGTGCATCGCCGATTGGCTCGCGCGGCCCGCCCTCGAGCTCCTCGTGCCCGCGCGCCTCGAGGCGCTGCAAGCGCGCGCCGTCTCCACCCGTGTCAACTCGACGGCGAACGACGACCCGCGCCTCCTCGAGCCGGTGCGCCCGCGCACGCAGCTATCGCTGTTCTGAGTTGTGCCAAAGCCATGATAGGGTGCGCGCATGATTCGCGCGTACGCACTCCTCCTCTTGCCGTTGGCCGGCTGCCTCCACTTGAAGCTCGTCGACGCCACCGTCAAGAAGCCGTCGAACGTCGCCGTCTACTTCAACGTCACCGACGACAAGGGCATCGGCGTCCCCAACCTGACGGCCGACCAGTTCAACATCTACGAAGACGGCAAGCTGGTCTCGCCGTTCGAGTCGAAGCAGACGATCTTGAATCCCGAGATCTCGGCCGTGCAGTACACGCTCCTTCTCATGGACATGTCGGGCTCGGTCACGAGCTCGGGCCAGGCGCCGGTTCTCGCCGACGCCGCTTCGGGATTCTCCGAGCGCGTCTCCAAGACGCAAGAGGTCGCCGTCTACGCCTTCGACGGCGCCAAAGAGATCCACCCGATGGTCGGCTTCACCACCGGCGGCGGCTCGGTGCAGGGCGGCATCAACACGCTGCGCAACTACAAGCCGCGCGATCCGTCGACCAACTTGAACGGCGCGGTCATCGAAGCGCTCGCCGTCCTGTCCAAGCAGATGGAGCGCGCGCAGCAGCCGCTGCGCTTCGGCACGCTCGTCGTCTTCACCGACGGCACCGATCACGCGCATCGCGTGTCGCACGACGATCTCATGAAGGCGCTCGACGACGTCGGCGCGCAGATCAGCGTCTTCGTCATCGGCGTCGGCGCCGAGATCGATCCCGGCGAGCTGCACGCGATCGGCCGCGCCGGCGCGGTGCTGTCGAAGAATCCGGCCGAGGTCAAAGCCGCGTTCGACAAGATCGCCGAGCAGGTCGAGGCGTACACGAAGTCGTTCTACCTGCTCAGCTACTGCTCACCGGCGCGCGCCGCCGATCACGAAGTGCGCGTCGAGGCCGTCGCCAAGGGGCGCGGCAAGGGCTCGCTCGACTACAAGTTCAACGCCAACGGCTTTACGCCCAACTGCGACCCGAACACCAAGCCGTCGTTCGACGTCAAGCGCCCCAAGTTCAGAAAGCAGCCTGAGTCGTAGCCGTCGTCGGACACGGCATGTACACCGACGCCTGCCCGGTGAGCGCGACGTAGACGCGCAGGTAGCCCTGGTGCGTGTGCACGCCGGTGACCTCGATCTTGGAGACCTGCGCGCGCAAGCAGCCCTGGTTGTCGCCGAACGACAGATCGCTCGATAGCTTCTTGCGCACCTCGGCGAGGCGATCGCCGATGTCGAGGTGCAGCGCCTCGCGCGCTTGATCGCGGATCGAGCCGCCGTCGATGGCGGCCTTGAGGCGCAGAAGGAAGCTCTGCGTCTCGATGGTGGGCTCGAGATCGGGCACGCGGATCTCGTTGTCGACCACCGTCGGATGGCCGACCATGTAGAGATCGCCGTCGAGGGTGGTGTCGATGCCGAACTTGTGGATCGGTCCATTGATGTGGAGCTTGAGGACCAGCTGATCCTTGGCGGCGTAGACCTCCGGCTTCTCCATGTAGAGCTGCGGGAACTCCTTCGAGAAGTAGAGCTTGCCGTTGGTGAACGTCAGCGCCATCGCCTTCTGCAGCTCTTCGTAGCGCGCGGCGACGGGGATGCTGACGGTGAAGGGGCCCGTCGGCAAGGACGCGACGTTGGCCAGGGGCGGCAGCATCGGCGGCTCGGCCGGAGCAGCGCACGGCAGCGTCACCGACGGCGCGACCACGACCGCCAGATCCTTCTCGATGCCGTCGGCGAGCACCGTCGGCGCGGCTTCGATGCCGAGGACGGTCAAGATCGCGCAGCCGTGCGCGTCGCCGAGCGGGAGATCGATCGGCCGCGCGATGCGCGCGTGCGCCTCGGCGATGGTGGGGCGCAGGTCGTAGCTGAAGCCGCGCACCTGCTCATCGATCTGATCGCGAATGGCGTCGAGCGCGCCGCCGAGCGACTGCGCGAGCTTGAGGCGGCGATCGGTCGTGGTCACGGTCACCGTTGGCGCTTGCAGGTGCGCGCGATAGTCGCTCGCGATCACCGGCTCGGCGGCGATCTCGAGATCGAGCGGCACGTCCATCGTCGTGCCCAGCGCCTCGACGGTGGCGTCGACGTGCGCGCGCACGATGATGCGCCCTTGCGCGAACGCGATGTCGGGCGGCCTCCGCGACCACAGATAGCGATGGTCGCTGCCGATCGCGTGAAACGTGCCCGATCCGTTCTTGGGGATCTGAAGATCGAGCGCGGCCTTGAGCGCCGTCGACGTGATGGTCGCGTGCACCACGACGCGCGACGGCGCCGGATCGGCGACGGCGAGGCCCGGGACGGCGGGCGGCCGCGGCGGGTAGACTGCTTGCGTGCCACCGGCGCAACCGGCGGCCCCAAAGAAGACGACCAGGACCGCGCACAGGAGCGACGCCCTCATGAGCCTCGATGGTAGCACGCGGATTCCGACGACGCTGCTGGTGGCGGCGCTCGGCGTTGCCGTCGTCGGCGGCTGCTGGAACGCGGTCGAGGTGCACTGTCCGCGCTGCGCGATCGTCTCCGAGCGCGCGCCCGTGTTGCCGCCGATCGTCCCCGAAACGACCGCCGTCGTCATCCTCGTGCACGGCGCGTTCGGCTTCGGCGAGGAGTGGCGCGCCGTCGTCGACGCCGTGCGCGCGCGGCCGCACACGGTGATGGCGGCGTTCGCCTGGGGCGGGCCGTGGACGCGAAAGCCGTCGCTCGCCGCCGTCGCGCTCGGCCGCATCGTGCAAGCGGCGATCGACGAGGCGCCGCCGCACGCCAAGATCCTTGTGATCGCGCATTCGGCGGGCGGCGCGCTGACGTCGTACGTCGGCGAGCATCTGCGCACGCGCCTCGGACAGCCGGTCGAGATCCTCAGCATCGCCGCGCCCGAGGGGATGAACCTCTCGCCCTATGCGCCCGAGCGCGAGGTCGACACGCCGCTCGGCTTCGCCGTCGGTGGCAAGCAGGCGCCGCTCGGGCCGATGGCCACCGGCGTCGAGTACGTCGAGTACGCGACCGCGGATCCGCCGCAGCATCCGCCGCCGCCGCGCGCGGGTGTGCGTCGCGTGTACCTCGGCGCTCGCGTCGGACACAACGAGTCGGTGCGGCTGGCGGCGTTGCCGGTGGTGAACGCGCTGTAGCCGCGTCGGACACGCGCGCGGCGCCAAGTGCGCGATCCGCCGCTTGGCACGAAGCCTGCTGAGAGCCGGCGCATGATGCGTCTCGCGCTCTTCGTTTCGCTGCTGGCGTCGCCCTTCGTTTTCGACGGCTGCCTCATCGGCGGCTGCGTTCAGCCGAACGGCGACAGCTGCGGCTACACCGAGCCGCCGCCGTCGGCCACGCCCGACATGGCCGGCCCGACCTGCGCGACCGGCTGTGGCCCGTGCGCGACCGGCGAAATCTGCATCACGCCCGAGCACATCACGCAGGACCGCGCGTTCTGCGCGCACACCTGCGCCGACGATCGCAACTGCGCCGCCGGCGAGCGCTGCCTCGCGCTGTTCGCTTCGTCGGCGCCGTCGGCGTGCGTGCCGTCGACGCTGGCGATCGGCTGCGGCGACTGGTCGACGGAAATCTGCGACGCGCAGCCGAGCTGTGACGGCGATGTCGCGCTCGAGCCCTTCAGCGACGCCGCGCGCGGCCTGTGCGGCTGGGATCGGACTTTTTGCGCGAACGGTTGCACTGCCGGCGCTTGCAACTGACGCTCTTGGTAGGATGGAGCGCATGTTTGCCGCGCGCTCGGCCACCGACGAGGATCTCGACGACGTCTTGACGATGATGGCGGACTTCAACGCCATCGAGGCGATCGCGTTCGACCGCGCCGCGTTCGCGCCGCGGCTGCGCCAGTTGATCGGCGACCGCGCGCTCGGCGGCGTGCTCGTCTTCGTCGTCGACGGCGCGCCGGCCGGCTACGCGATCGTGACCTGGGGCTGGGATCTCGAGTTCGGCGGCCGCGACGCTTTTTTGACCGAGCTCTACGTCGTCGGCGCGCGGCGCGGGCAGGGCGTCGGGCGCGCCGGGCTCGCCGCCGCCGAAGCGTTCGCGCACGCGGGCGGGGCTCACGCGCTGCATCTCCTCGTTCGCCACGAGAATGCGCCGGCGCGCGCGCTCTACGACAAGAGCGGCTTTCGCACGCAGCCACGCCTGGTGATGACGAAGCTACTTGGCGGGTGAGCGCGGCGCCGACGCGCGCGCGACCAGCGGCTTCCAGCGCGCGTCGCCGTGCAGTGACACGAGGTCGCTGTCTTTTGCGAGGCTGCCGTCGTCGTGGAAACCGTAATCGATGGCGAGCGCGAGCGCGACGAAGGCGCTGTCCGGCTTGCCGCCGAGCGCGTGACAGCAGGCGGCGTTGTATGCGTGATCGGCGACGCGGAGCTCGCGCGCGAGCGCGTCGTAGAGCCCGGCGCAGCGCGGCCAGTCCTTGGCGTCGTAGGCGTCGAGCGCGGCGAGGATGCGCGGAATCGCCGCCGCGCGCGCTGCCTGCGATGGCGACGGCGGCACCGCGGCCGGCGGCGAGAAGCTCACGACGCCGACATCGAGGACGCCGTCGTAGGCGCCGTCGTCGCTCGGGTGCAGCGTGACGCCGACGGGCCGCGGCGCGCCGGCATGGCCGACCACCGACGGCCCGCAGCCGGCGCCGTCCATGCTGAAGCAGACCCACGCGCTGCCGCGGCCGTAGCGCGCGTCGAGCGTCACGAGCGGAACGCCCATCTTGACGAGGTCGCCGGCCATGAGCGGCTGCGGAAAGGTGCCGGGCGTCTTGCGCGCGTGAACGTTGCCGCTGTAGAGGAGCCACGTCGCTTTGGGCGCGCGCGCGATGGCCGCGAACGCACGTTTCGCCATCGCCTGGTCGCGATCCTTTTGCGACTCGTCGTCGAAGGTGGCGATGTCGATGTCGGCGCCGCCGTGGCGAAGCGCGCGGATGGTCTCGAGGAGCGCGGCCCAGGCGACGCTGCGGCGGCCCTCCTGCCAGCGCTTGTTGGCCCACCACGGCGAAGCCAAGAGGGCGGCGCGATCGGCGGGCGCGCCGTTCGAGCCGAGGTAGGCGGCGATCGACGCGTCTTCGCTGGCGGGGATCTCGAGGCCGACGCGCACCGCGCCACCCTTCTTCGTCGCGTGGCAGACGAGCGTGCCGAAGGTGCGCGGGATCTCGGTCGTGCCGTGCATCTCGCCGACGTGGATGCGCGCGCCCGGACTGAGGACCACGTCGGCGCCCGGCAGCGGCGGGCACGCGGTCGCCGCCGACGCCGCGGTGCTCGCGGCGAGCGAGCCGAGCATGACGAGCACGCGCGTCACGGCGCGATCGCTAGGCGCGACAGGCGCGACTCCGTGCCGAACTGCGTGCCGTCGAGGACGACGCTGCAATTGCCGGCGTCGTCGGCGCGAACCACGGTGCGCGTGTTGACCATGGCGCCGTCGCACAGCGCGAAGAAGCCGTTGGTCTGCGATGGATCGGGCACCACGTGCAGGATGGTCGCGCAGTTGCTCGTGCATTTGAACGGGCCGTTCAGCGACGGCGCGCTGCCGTTGTCGATCGCCCACTGGATCGCGCCGCCCGACATGTTGTCGTCGAACCAGGCCAGGTGCGGCTTGCCGCCGACGTTGACGGCGTAGATCGACGACAGCGATTCGGAGTAGGTGCCGACGTAGGTCGTGTGCGACGGCGGCGTCGCGAATGGGTTGACCTCGAGCGCGGCCAGATCGTGGGAGCCGTCGATCGCGAGGAACAATCCGGGCCGCGCCGGATCGCTCGCCATGCTGTAGGTGCCGAGGCCGAGCTCGAGGTCGGTGCAGCTCGCCTGCTGGATGCAGTAGGGCGCGCCGGGCGCGGCGTTGCCGTCGGCGTCGTAGATCTCGACCCAGCGGATGGCGGCGCCCGAGATGCCGAAGTCGGGACCCCACGCGGCGGCGACGTAGGTCGCGCTCGTGCCGCTGACGGTGAAGGCGTCGAACGGGCCGTAGCCGTTCGCCGAGTCGGGATTGGGCTTGGACCACTTGACCGTGTCGGTCGTGGGATCGACGACGTAGAGCCCGTCGAACGTGGCGGCGCCGACGAGGCTGCCGAACGCGGTCACCGCCATCGGCTGCGAGCCGATGAGCCCTTGTCCCGCCAGCGTCGCGCACGGCTGTGCGCTGCCGCCGGCGAACGACACGCGCGCGACGCGGCCCCCGCCGCTGCCGGTGTTGCTCAGGTTCTCGACGCCGACGAGCAGCGCCGGTCCGGCGCAGGCGCCGCCCGCGATCGTCGACAGATCGCTGCCGGGCGGCACGCCGAAGAGATCGGGCGAGTCGCCGAGATCGGAAACGCTCATGTCCGCGTGGGAACCGCCGTCGCCGCCGCCGACGGAGTGGAAGCCGCAACCCGCGGTCGCGAGCAGGAAGAGCACAGCCGTACGCACCAAAAGCAGTATACGCTGGCCGCCTTCATGTTCGTCTCCACACTCGTGCTCGCGGCGCGGATGCTCGTCTTTTTGGCCACGTCCGACCAGCACGGCCACGTCGAGCAGGCGGCGCGGCTCGGCCACTACTTCGCCGAGGAGCGGGCGCGCGCGCCCGGCCGCGTGCTCGCCCTCGACGGCGGCGACGTCTTTCAAGGCACGATGGTGTCGAACCTGCACGAGGGCGCGGCCATGATCCACGCGTTCAACGCGCTCCGCTACAGCGCCGTCGCCGTCGGCAACCACGAGTTCGACTTCGGGCCCGCCGGTCCGCACACCACGCCGCAGAGCCCGAGCGAGGACGCGCGCGGCGCCCTCCTGGCGCGCATGGCCGAGGCCAAGTTTCCGTTTCTCTCGGCGAACGTCGTCGACGCGCGCAGCGGCAAGCCGTTCGCGCGGCCGTTCACCGTCGTCACCATCGACGGCGTCAAGGTCGGTATCGTCGGCGGCACCGCCGAGGACACGCCGCGCACCACGAACTCGAAGAACCTCGTCGGGCTCAAGGTGCTCCCGCTCGCGCCCGCCGTCGGTGACGCGGCGCGGGCCGCGCGTCAGGCCGGCGCCACCGTCGTCGTCGCATTGGTGCACGCGGGGGGCGAATGCAAGCACAACGCCGACGTCAGCGACGTGGCGCCGGGCGACATCACCGGCTGCGTCGTCGACGCCGACAGCTTTCGCCTCGCGCACGAGCTGGCCGCGCGCAAGGACGGCGGGCGCGTCGACGCCATCTTCGGCGGACACACGCACGCGGGCGTGACCGCGGTCGTCGACGGCATTCCGATCCTGCAGGCTTACGCCAACGGACGCGACTATTCGAAGCTCGAGCTCGAGGTCGACGAGCGCGGCCGGCCGACGGGACACTTCGTCGCGCACGCGCCCGCGCCGGTGCGCGCCGACGTTGCGCCCGATGCCGCCGTCGCCAAAGCCGTCGCCGGCGATCTCGCGGAGGTCGAAGGCATGAAGGCGCGCAAGGTCGGCGTCACCTTGCCGGCGCTGTTTCGCCGTGAGTATCGCGCCGAGTCGCCGCTCGGAAACCTCGTCGCCGACGAGATCCGCGCCGCCAGCCACGCCGACGTCGGGCTGACCAACGGCGGCGGCCTACGCGCCGATCTGCCGGCGGGCGAGCTGACCTACGGCGCGCTCTTCGAGGCGCTGCCGTTCGACAATCGGCTGGCGACCATGAAGCTCTCGGCGGGCGCGCTCAAGCAGCTGCTCGCGCGCAACTTCGCGCACGACCGCGGCATCCTCTCGGTGTCGGGGATTCACGTGCGCGCGCGTTGCCAGAGCGGCACGCTGGCGATCGATCTGGCGCGCGCCGACGGCACGCCGATCGCCGATGACACCACGCTCGTCGTCGGCACCACCGACTTTCTCGCCAACGGTGGCGACGACTTCGGCCCGACGGTGGCGGGCGCGCCGCCGAGCTTCCTCGAGTCGGATCCGATCCGCGACATCGTCGCCGCCGCGCTCGGCAAGCGCGCCGCGGCGGGGCAGACGCGGCTTCTGTCCGACGCCTGGTTCGATCCGGGCAAGCGGCGCATCGAGCTCCCCATGCCGAAGCCGGTGGTCTGCAGGAAGTAACCGCCCCGCCCGCCGTAACACGAGTGGGAGGGTTCACCCATGGATCGATACGGGCGGTTCTCGCTGGGCGCGGCGCTTGCGCTCGGCTTCGTCGCGGCGACGGTGATCGGCTCGCGGGCGCTGGTGCGCGTCAAGTCCGAGGATCAGACGATCGGCGTGACCGGATCGGCCAAGCGCCGCATCCGCAGCGACCTCGTGACCTGGACGGCGACGGTCTCCTACAAGGGCGACACCATGCAGTCGGCCTACAAGACGCTGGCGGCGGCGACGCCCAAGGTCGTCGAGTACCTGAAGCAAAAGGGGCTCAAGCCGGCCGAGATCGTGGTCGACTCGATCGACACCAAGCCCATGCACGCGCACGACAAGGAAGGGCGCGAGCTCGAGGAGACGGTCACCGGCTACACGATGTCGCAGAGCATCGAGGTGCGCTCGAACGACGTCGATCGCGTGACCGAGGTGGCGCGCGCGGCGACCGAGCTCATCAACCAGGGCATCATGATCGACTCGGGCGCGCCGGAATATCACTACACGCGCCTTGGCGAGCTCAAGATCCAGATGCTGCACGAAGCGGCCAAGGACACGCGCGTGCGCGCGCAGCAGATCGCCGAGGCCACCGGCGCCAAGCTCGGGCCGCTGCGCTCGGCGCGCATGGGCGTCATGCAGATCAATCCCGCCGATTCGAGCGAGACCTCGTCGGAGGGGAACAACGACACCTCCTCGCTCGACAAGGACGTCATCGCCGTCGTCACGTCCAACTTTCAGCTCGAGTAGCGCGCGCCGTCAGCGCGGCGGCGTGAGCATGAACGGGTAGCTCACGCTCGCCGTCTGCTGCGTCGAGGGAAACTCCCAGCGCTTGACCGCGTCGGCGATGCAGCCCTCGACGCCGTGATCGCCGAGCGACGACTCGGTCACCGTCGACGCCAGGACGCGGCCGGTGGTGGCGATGGTGAAGCGCGTGACCACGCGCCCTTCGAGCGACGGCTTGCCGGCGAGGCCGACCTCGTAGCAGTAGCGCACCTCGTTCCGGTGCTGGCGGATCACGCGGCGCACGATCTCCTTGTCGAGGCAGCTGGCGTTCTCGCCGCACTTGACGGTCGCCTGGCCCGGCACGATCTCGGGCGCGGCGGCGTGGTGCACGAGATCTTTGGTCGGCGCCGAGCGCGCGTACGAGGGGGCGCCGTCGCGGCAGGCGGCGCCGCGGCAGAAGCCGACGGTGCCGAGCGGGCCGACGCCGATGGTCTTGTCGCTGTCGCCGCCGCCGCCGTGGCCAGGGCCGAGCTCGTCGAGGCCGCCGGGGCTGTAGGCGTCGCCGACTTGGGTGCCTTGCAGGCCGAGGAGCAGATCGGGCGCGTTGTCGCCGAGCGCGCTCGAGCGACCGAAGATGGAGCCGATCTGCGCGCCCTCGGTCGACTTCATGACGCCGATGATGCCGGCCGACTGCGCGCGCGCTTGCGCCTCGGCGATCGCTTTTTCGCGCGAGACCGGGCCGGGCAGCGCGATCTTGCCGACGCGCGCCGTCGCCGTCGGCTTGCCGAGGCGGCCCGCTTTTTCCTTGGCCGCCTTGCCCGACGAGGCGGTGTCGCTCGGCGGACCGAGCATCGGCGGCGGCGGCGGCACTTCGGGCGCCATGATCACGAAGCGCGCGTACGCCTGTTCGTGCATCGGGTCGAGCGCGAGCGACGCCGGCGACGGCGGGATCGAGTAGACGACGAAGAGGAACGCGGAGACCACGAGCGCGACGCCGCCGAGGTAGACCTCGCGCGTCCAGTCGATGCGCGCCGGCATCGCCTGCCGTCGCGGCGCCGGCACGTTGCTGACGTGGAACGTGGCGCCGCCGGCGTCGACGCGTGCGCGGGCG
>DASXOU010000614.1:0-4879 GCA_036494045.1 Polyangia bacterium
CGTGGTGTCGCCGGCGAGTGTGATCGAGCCGGTGAAGTTCGACCAGCGATAGAGCGCCTGGCCGTCGCGCACGGTGACGTGGAGCTGCGCTTGCCCGTCGTAGACGCCGGGGCCGTGGTGGCGCTCGACGTTGACGTAGAAGTTGAAGCTGCGGCCGCCGGCGAGCGCGCGCTTGACGAGGATGTAGAAGTCGTCCTCTTCGGGGCGGCAGAGCGCGGGCTCGGCGACGGCGAACGCGCACTCGCCCGCGAACGTGAGCGTGCCGGTTGCGGCGTCGACGGCAGGACGGCAGAGCTCGGCGCGCCAGGGCGGGCCGGGCAGCGCGGGCGCGGCGGCGCGCGGCGGCGGCGACGGCGATTGCGATTGGGCGACGATCGGCTGGCTCGACAGATCTTTGGTGCACGCGGCCAGCGCCAGAGTGGCGAGGAGAACCACGCGCGTCGCTACCATTAGGCGCGCCTCCACGCGCGGCCGAGCGCGACGCTGGCGCCGGCGACCGCGGCGAGCGCGCAGCCGGCGACGAAGGCGAGGTCGCGCGCGACGCCGACGAGATCGGGATAGAACAGCGTCTGGCGCAAGCCGTCGATGGCGTAGCTCGTCGGAACCAAGCGGCTCGCCGCCTGGATCCAATCGGGCAGAAACGGCACCGTGGTGAAGCCGCCGCCGAGGAAGAACAGGTAGGCGGCGAGGTTCAAGCCGACCATGGCGACGAGGCGCGCATTGCGCAGCCAGATGCCGAGGACGAGCCCGACGCCGACGGCCATGACCACGAGCGCGGCGACGAGCGCGACCAGCGCCGGCCAGTGGCCCGGCGGCGGCGCGATCCAGCCGAGCGCGGCGGCGAGCCCGACCAGCGGCACCACGAGCGTCGAGGTCATGAAGACGCCGCCGGCGAGCTTTCCGGTCACGAGCCACGCGCGCGACGCCGGGCTCAGCGACAGGAGCTTGGCGGTGCGCAGCTCGAAGTCGCGCGCCGTCAGCATCGAGGTGCCGAGCATGCCGACGCAGATGATGAGGAGGACGACGATCGGGATCATCTGATAGTGGAAGAAGGTGACGTCGGTTTGCCGCAGATCCTTCTCGGCGATGGCGACGCGGAATGGATTGTCGAGCACGAGGCCGTGCGACGGGCCTTCGCGCTCGCCGAGGACGCCGAGCTGCGGCGCATCGAGCTCGGCCAAGGAGCGCGTCAGCGCGCGGCGGATGTCGTCGCCGAGATCGACGTCGACGACGTTGTTGAGGTAGAGCTCGACGTGGCCGTCGGCGGCGGCGACGCGCGCGTCGAAGTCGGCGGGGATGAGCACGACCGCGGCGACGCGCTGCTCCTGGAGCGCGCGATCGGCGGCGGCGCGATCCATCTCCAAGATTTTGTAGGCTTCCTCGTCGGAGCTGATGATGCTGCCCATGCGCTTGGCCATCTGGCCCTGGCCCTCGACGACGAGCGCCAGCGGCTGCCAGCCCATCGACACCGTCATGAGCGCGACCAGGACGCCCATGCCGAGCGCGGGGAAGAGCGCGGCGGCGATCGCGCCCGGCGAGCGCAGCCACAAGAGGAGCTCGTGACGCGCGACGCCCCACGCGGTGCGCATCAGCGCCACGCTCGCGATCGCGCCGAGGCGCGATGCAGGATGCCGACGGCGAAGAGCGCGCCCACGAGCGCGAGGATCGCCAAAACGGCGACGTCGGTGGCGATCGACTCGGAGGTCACGCGCACGCCGAAGAAGGCCCACTCGAGCACGCCGACGGCGTAGTAGAGCGGCGACAGGTGCGCGACGCGCCAGATGGTCTCGCCGTCGAAGCGCGTGGGCTCGAGCGCGCCGCAGTCGATGAACAGCGGCATCGCCAGGCCGAAGACCAGCGGCACGATCGGCAGCGTGCGGCGAAAGAGCGCGCCGACGAGCGCGCCCAGCGACGAGAACAGCACCACGCACACGACCAGCAGGCCGAGCGCGGCCAGCGGCGCGACCGGCACGACGCCGTAGCCGACCATGACGACGGCGGCCGCGGCGACCACGGCCAGCGCGGCGACGGCGCCCGACGCGGCCAGCTTGCCGGCGACGACGGCGCCGAGGCGCGCCGGCGACAGGCGCAGGAGCTTGAGCGTCTTTTGCTCCCACTCGCGCGCGACGGCGAGCGCGGCCAAGGCGGCGGCGATGACGAAGGCTACCAGCGCGAGCGCGCTCACCGACAGATAACGCAGGAACGGGATGTCGTGCGCGAGCAGATCGCGCTCGGCCAGCGTCGCGCGCAGGCCGGGCAGGCCGACCGCGTGGCCGAAGCCGAGCACCGCCGACGGCAGCGCGCGCTGCAGATCGAACAAGAGATCCTGGTTCAAGTTGTCGACGCGCACCTCGAGCGGCACCGTCTGGCCCTGGCGCACTTCGGCTTCGAAGCCGGCCGGCAGCGTCAAGACGCCGACGAGGCGGCCGCTGGCGAGCGCGCGCTCGGCGGCGGCGGCGTCCATCGGCCGCAGCGAGAACGCGTGCGGCACGGAGCGCATCGCCTCGACGAAGCGGCGCGCGTACTCGCCGTGATCCTCGTCAACGACCGCGAGCGGCGCGTCCGAGCCGGTGAGCGCGAACAGGCTGACGAGCACGATCAGGCTCGCCGCCGCCAGCATCGTCAGCGCGAGAAAGGCGCGCTGGCGAAAGAGCGCGCCGAGCTCGACGCGCGCCGCCGCTACCAGCGTCGGCCAGAGGCTCATGGGCTCGGGCGCCCGAGCGCGCGGAAGACCTCGGCGAGATCGGGCGAGCGCGCGCGAAAGCCTTGCAGCGGCACCGCGGCCATGAGCTCGCGCACGAGCTCGTCGGTCTTGCAGGCGCCGTCGACGTAGACGGTGAGCCCGTCCGCCGACGGCTCGTGGCGCAGGACGTGCGCGCGGCCGGCGAGCGCGGCGGCGAGCGGCGCGACCTCGTCGGGAGCGCAGTCGAGCTCGAGGCAGCGGCCGGCGGTGGCGACGAGCGCGTCGGGCGTGTCCTCGACGAGCAGCTTGCCGTCGCGCAAGATGGCGACGCGATCGCAGAGCGCCTCGGCTTCGTCGAGGTAGTTGGTCGAGAGCAGCACCGAGCGCCGGTCTTTTCTGAGCGCGCGGATGTGCGCCCAGATCTGATGGCGCGCCTCGACGTCGACGCCGACGGTGGGCTCGTCGAGGATGAGCAGCTCCGGATCGTGGACCAGCGCGCGCGCGATGCACAGGCGACGGCGCATCCCGCCCGACAAGAGGCTCACGCGATCGCGCGCCCGCTCGGCGAGGCCGACGAGCGCGAGCAGCTCGGCGACGCGCGCGTCGGGCCGCGCCACGCCGTAGAGCGACGCGGCGAAGCGCAGGTTCTCGCGCGCCGAGATGTCCTCGTAGAGCGCCGTCTCTTGCGGGACGACGCCGATTTTGCCGCTCACCTTGCGCGGCTGTTTGGCGACGTCGATGCCGAGCACGGTCACCGAGCCGGCGTCGGGCGGCAAAAGGCCGCAGACGACGTCGAGGAGCGTGGTCTTGCCGGCGCCGTTCGGCCCCACGACGCCGACCACGCGCCCCGACGGCACGCGCAGGCTGAGCCCGTCGAGCGCGCGCCGCTTGCCGAAGGTGCAGGTCACGTCGGCGACGGCGACGGCGACGTCATCGGCAAGCGGGCCCCTAGTCATGCCGGCGTCATTGTATCAGCGCGCCACGAGGAGCGCGTTTTCGGCGAGGAGCGCGAGGCTGCCGTCGCCGGCGAGCGCGAGCGCGGCGGGATGGCCGAGCGCGGCCGGCAGCGGGCCGAGCTGAACGCCCGAGGTGCTCCAGCTGCCGATGAGCGTCGAGACGCGGCCGGTCTTGACGTCGATGTGGCGCACGACGCTGTTGGCCGAGTCGCACACGAAGACGTCGCCGAGGCCGTTGGCGGCGACGTGGGTCGGATAGTTGAACGGCGGATCGTTGCCGAAGCCGGCCGTGACGCGCGCGCCGGCCAGCGTCGAGACCGTGCGCGTGGCGAGCGCTACCTTGCGGACGGCGCCGTTGCCCACGTCGGCGACGTAGAGGTTGCCGAGCCCGTCGGCGGCGAGCGACTCGGGGCGGTTGAAGCGCGCGGCGTCGGCGGCGCCGTCGGCGATGCCGGGCACGTTGGGCTTGCCGGCGAGGACGACGCCGCGCTGCGACGCCGGATCGATGCGGAAGATGACCTGCGCGCCGTAATCGGCGACGAAGAGCGCGCCTTCGTCGACGGCGAGGCCGGTCGGCGCCACCGGACGCAGGCCGCGCTCGAGGATGGGCGCGAGCGTGGTGACGGCGCCCGTGGCCAGCTCGATGCGGCGCAAGAGGCGATTGTCGCGATCGGCGACGTAGAGGGAGCCGCGGCCGTCGAGCGCGAGGCCCTGCGGATGGTTGAAGCGCGCGGCGGCGCCGTTGCCGTCGCTGGCGCCGAGCTGGCCGGCGGCGCCGGCGATGGTCGTGACGCGGCCGTCGGACGCGACCTTGCGGATGGTGCTGTTGCCGGTGTCGGCGACGTACCAGCCGCCCTTGGGATCCCAGACCAGGCCGAGCGGATCGAAGAAGCGCGCGGCGTCGGCGTCGCCATCGCTGGCGCCGGCCGAGTGTGCGCCGGCGAGCGTGCGCACCGCGCCCGACGACAACGAGACGATGCGCACCACGTGATTGCCGCTGTCGGCGACCAGGAGGTTGCCGGCGCCGTCGGCGCAGACGCCGGCAGGACGATCGAAGCGCGCGTCGGCACCGTTCGGCGCGTCGACGAAACCGGGCTGGTCGGCGGCGCCGAGCCAGCTGGTGACCGCCCCGCTCCGCCGATCGATGCGCACCACGCGATCATCGGCGAGCCCCACGATCACGTCGCCGCGGACGACGGTGAGCCCGAGCGGCGTGGTGGCAAAGCGCGCCAGCGTGGTG
>DASXOU010000615.1:0-9973 GCA_036494045.1 Polyangia bacterium
TTCAACAACCGCCGCTTGCTCGAGCCCATCGGCTATGTGCCGCCGGCCGAGTATGAGGCGGCGTACTATCGAGGTCAGCAGAGCCAGGTCAAAGCGGCCTGACTCACGAAACCGAGTCTCCGGAGAACCCGGGGCGGTTCAGCCCGATTTCGTCGAATTACGTAGTGGACAGAATGTCCTCGACGAGGAGACACCATGGATGGGGCCTGCCCGCACTATCGAGCGGAGGGTCCTCAAGCTCAGCCAGCTTCGGCGTGATGAGGCGAAACCCTGCCCATCGGACCCCGTCCAGCACACGCCGGCGGACGATTACCTCGGGTCCGCCGTCGAGGTTCGTCACAGAGACGCTGTCGGGATCTTCCTTCATTCGCCGAATCACGAACACCCGCACGACCAGCTTGGCGACCGCGCCGCTGCGCCCGTGCTTTTGTAGAGTCCGCGTGTGTTCAAGGCTCCGGGTGATCACGTTGAGGGTGAAGGGGTCCAAGTCTGCCTCGATCTTCCGCGCGATCTCGAAACGGCCGCCCTCGAGTTCGGGGGCGTCGATGATCATCGCGTCGAGCGGCGTCAGCCCGCGCTGGTGCGAGACCTCTCCGTAGGCGTAGTAGCGATCGCCGTCGTAGACGCGCGGCGCTGTGAAACAGTCGACCAATTCGGCGACGCCAAACACGTCCAGAAGACCGTGATTCGTCTGCAGCCGGGGTTCCGGCTGCTCCCGCTCGGCGTACCAGAGAACATCGAGCGTCGAGCGCGGCGCCATCTCGTCGGCGAGCCGCTTCAGGCCGAGTCGACGCGCCGTCTCCTTTAGAAGCAAGTCTTCCCAGTCCACCGCGAGCGGCGTAGCCAACTTTCGCAACGTCGGTGACTGCACGCGCCCTCTCTTGCCGGACTCAATGTCTGCGATTGTCTGCGGGTCGACCTTGGCCAACCGAGCAAGCTCGCGCTGCGAGAGATCCCGCGCTTCGCGAAGGGAACGAAGTCTATCGCCGTCGGCCTTCCATCTTGTTGCCGGCATATATGCAGGCATATAGCACGATCTCTATTTTCTTCTGAGCCGCTGCCTAAAGAAGAAATAACTGTCATCACGGGTAATTGAAACTGACGGCATCCGACGGTGCTGACACGATCCATGCATGACTACGACGGATAACAATAGTGGAGGGATCGCGAGCAGAGATCCTCTGCGCACCCTTGCGATCGATTCGCGCTCCCCTCCGCCGAGGAACTCGCGCGGCGGCCGACACGGCCGGACACACACCGGCCATCCAGCACGAAAACGTCAGTGAACTTGAGCGGCTCAAAATGGCCGACGAGTGGCCGACGAATGCCGCTGCTTTTCCCGGATAGAACCCGATGAGGACGAAACGAGCCCAAAAGGAGACGCACGTGACGACCGAGAGAAAGTATCCACTTGCAAACGACATCAACGGCGAGCCGATCGAAGTGCCGCCCGAGGCAATCGGGTGGCGGGTACGGCGACGCAGCGGACGACAAGGGCGACCGCAGAGTGTCTTCGATCCGGTGAGCGGCACACCGCTGGAGATCGATCTTGAATCGGAGATTGACGAACTGCGAGCCTCTGGGCCTGGCACCTACCGACTCGATGCGATCGACGCCAACGGCAAACTGATTCCCGGCGTGACGGCATACGTCGAAGTGCCCACCGACGAGAGCAAGACCAAGCCGCCAGAGAGCCCGACCGAAACTGCAACGGCGCTTCGCGAAGTGACGCAGCTACTCCGCGAGACGGTGCAAGCGAATTGCAGGACGATGGAGGCGATGGCGACGGCGTTCGGTCCCGTCCGTCCGGCGACCGCGCCCGAGCCTCCGGTCTTCATGATGCCGCCGGTCGCGGCCGGGACCGACGAGCAGAAGCCCGCCGACTTGCTCAGCAAGATGACGGAGTTCATGCCGGTGGTTCAGGGCTTCATGCAGGCGCTTCCGATGTTCATGCAGATGTTCAAGGGAATGACCGCCGCGGGTGGCGTCTCGGAGACCGCGGCGGCATCGGCAGCGGCGGCCTCGCCGACGGGAGTCGTTTCGTGAGGCGCCCTCGCGTGTGCCGGACGAAGTCTCGCCCACAGTCCTCGATGGTGGCGCGTCGTGGCCACGTGCCCAGTGGGCCGGATGAGGACACCCTCGTTTCCTTCGCACGGAATCGGCATTGTCTGACGACCGAGGAGCAGTCATCGGGCGACGCGCACATGCTCGCGGCCGAGCGCACGGCGTGGATCAACGTTTGGGCCGCCGACGTGCTCTCGCTCGCTGATGCGGGACGGTTCGCCGATGCCGTCGCTCTGTGGCTCAAGGGACCGCGTCAGATCCAGATGAACGACTCCGTAAACGTCTCCTATGCGCGTCTTCGTCACGGTGCCCCTTCCGTCGTGCAGCGGCTTTTCGATGTTGCGTTCGTGGCCACGCAATACGTGTCTGCCGTGAGATTGCGGGAGTTCGAAGAACGGAAGCGCGCGCTGGTGACGGAATGGAGAGCGTGGTGGTCGCCGACGATCGCTCGCGGACGGGACGATCATGCGTAACCGTCATGCAGAGCCGACCTGTGCGATCTGCTCGGTCGATCCGGAAACCGGTCGGGCCGGTACGAATGCGACGACGCGCATTTGCCAGCGCTGCCGAGCTGATCCCGCGAACGTCGATTGGGTCGAATCGCAAGCGGATCGTCCCGCTCGTGGGCCGCGCACCAGTTCGAGCGTCGACGTCGCCATCCGAGACGCGGTCCGAGAAGCAATCCGCGACGTCGTACGCGAGGAGCTTCGGTCGGCAATCCGTGACGAGCTCGCTCGAGCTCCCGTCGCATTGTCAGATCGTGGCGTAGGCGATGGCGACGCCTATCTGTCCGTCGGCGAGGCGGCCAACATCGCGAACGTGCACGAAGCCACGATACGAAGCTGGATCACCAAGGGCCAGCTTCGAGGCCATCGGGCGGGTCGACACCGCCGCGTGAAGCGCTCCGAGCTTGAGCAGTTCATGTCGGCGCTCAGCGATGGCAGCGAGGTCGACATCGAGGCTAGGGCGGCAGCGCTGGCGGCGGCTTGACATGTGTGTCTCTTTGTAATACAAATGGACACACATGACGAAACGCCGAAACGCTCTAGCGGACCTCGGCATTGTGCTGCCGCAGAAGAGCAAAGACACGCTCCTAAGCGTCCGATTGACGACTGACGACGCCTCAAAGTTGGAGGCGTTGGCGAAGAAGCTAGGCGTGCGCGGTCGAAGCACGATGGCGCGCCTCATCCTAGAGAAGTTCATCGCGGAGCACGCTCCCGATCGAAAGGGGAAACGCTAGATGGGCTCGCTATATGTCCGGGGAGACAAGCTGTGGCTGCGATACAAGACCGTTTCGGGAAAATGGACCGGCAAGCCTTCGGGCTACGGTGTTGGTCAGGAGCGTCAGGCGGAGGCGCTGCTTCGAAAGACCGAGACAAAGATCCAGGCACGTATTGACGCGGGCGAGACGCAAGACACTGGACCGCTCACCGTCAAGCGCTACGCCGAGGATTGGCTGAAGCGGCGCGCCACGTACACCGTGAAGGACGACGAGGGCCGTCTCCGGCTGCACGCCCTGCCGGTGCTCAAGCATCTCAACTTGGACGAAGTGCGACCGCGTCACATTCGCGATCTTGTCCGCACCCTGTCGGCTGGCGAACTGGCACCGCGCTCTGTGCGCAACGTCTATGGCGTGCTGCACACCATGTTTCACGACGCACAGGTCGAAGAGTTGATCGACGCCAATCCGTGCGTGCTCAAACGCGAGGACTTGCCGCGCAAGGTGGACAAGAATCCCGCGTGGCGCCCGACGGCGATCTTTGTACGAGAGGAGATCGAGAAGCTGATCTCGGACTCGCGTGTTCCGCAAGATCGGCGGGTCGTGTATGCGATCCTCGCGCTCGCGGGACTTCGCTTTGGTGAGGCCGCGGCGCTCAAATGGTCGACCTACGAGACGCTGAAGCCGCTCGGCAAGCTCGTGGTAGCCGCGTCGTACAGCGTCAAGAAGAAGGCCGTCAAGGCGGTCAAGACGGAACGGCCACGTGAAGTGCCGGTGCATCCAACGCTCGCCACGATCCTCGCCGAATGGAAGCTAGGCGGTTGGCAGCGCCTGACGGGCCGCGCGCCGCGTCCGGATGACCTGATCGTGCCCTCGCGGCTCGGCGCGCACCGGAGCGTCAATCACGCACTGAAGCGCTTCCACGAGGACTGCGAGCGCGTCGGGCTACGCACGCGACGCCTCCACGACCTGCGGCGCACCTTCATCACGCTGGCGCGCACGAATGGCGCCCGAAAGGACGTGCTTGAAGTCATCACTCACGGCTCGCGTGGTGACATTGTGGACGTGTACTCGTCGCTGCCCTGGTCTCTCCTCTGCGAGGAGGTGGCGAAGCTAAAGATCGAGCTGCTGCTGGCCGGCGAGCTGATCCAGCTGCCCAAGACGATGGCTGCAAGGCCGGATGGCGGGGGCCTCGACGGTGAGACGCGTCCGTTTGCTACAGCGCTTGCTACAGTGCCTGCCGGGACGTCGCGGAAGGCAAGAAAAAAGCCCGGAACCAATCAGGTTTCGGGCTTTCGTCAGCTTGCGGGGTGGACGGGACTTGAACCCGCGGCCTCCGGCGTGACAGGCCGGCGTTATAACCAACTTAACTACCACCCCAAATTTTCATCTTCGTCGGTGGGCGCAACAGGATTCGAACCTGTGACACCCGGCTTGTAAGGCCGATGCTCTACCGCTGAGCTATGCGCCCCGAGCCAGGTCCCGCCGTCGAAGTCTCGTTTACTTACTCGACGCACAAACCGGTGTCAAGGCGCAAACGGCCTAGTGCGGCTCGGGCTGCGCCGGCTCGGGCACCGTCGGCGCCGGCGTCGTCGGCCGCTCGCCGCGCGTCCCGCCGTCGCCGCCCGCGCGATCCGCCACGCGCCAATCGACCGCGCGGCTCGGCTCGCGCAGGAACGTCTCCGGATTTTCGATCCGCAGCGCCGCGCGCAACACCTCGTCCATGTGATCGACCGCGATGATCTTCATCACGCGCAGGACCTTCTTCGGAATGTCCTTCAGGTCCTTCCGGTTCTCTTTGGGGATGATGACCGTGAAGATGTCGGCGCGATGAGCCGCCAGCACCTTGTCCTTCAAGCCGCCGATCGGCAACACGCGCCCGCGCAGCGTGATCTCCCCGGTCATCGCCACGTCCTTGCGCACGGGAATCCTGAGCAGCGCCGACGCCAGCGCCGTCCCCATCGTCACGCCCGCCGACGGTCCGTCCTTCGGAATCGCGCCCTCGGGGAAGTGAATGTGGATGTCGACCTTGGCGTAGAAATCGTTCGAGAGCCCGAGCGACTCGGCGCGCGAGCGAATGTAGCTCATCGCCGCGTGCGCCGACTCCTGCATGACGTCGCCGAGCTTGCCGGTCAGCGTCACCTTGCCCTTGCCCGGCATGACCGTGATCTCCGACGGCAGGATGTCGCCGCCGTGCATCGTCACCGCCAGCCCGTTGCACAAGCCGATCTCGTCCTTCTCCTCGGGCCGGCCGCTTCGGAACTTGTGCACGCCGAGATACTTGGGAACGTTGGTCGGCGTGATCTTGAACTTGGTGTCCTTGCCCTGCGCGACCACGTCCTTGGCCACCTTGCGCAGCACCGTCGAGATCTCGCGCTCGAGGTTACGGACGCCCGCTTCCTTCGTGTAGTGGTGGATGATGGTGCGAATCGCTTCCTCGACGAACTCGATGTCGATGTCCTTGACGCCGTTCTGCTCCTGCTCCTTCGGGATCAGGTACTGCTGCGCGATCGACACCTTCTCCCACTCGGTGTAACCGGGGAGCTGGATGATCTCCATGCGATCTTGCAGCGGCACCGGAATCGAGTGCAGCGAGTTCGCCGTCGTGATGAACATGACGTCCGACAGGTCGTAATCGAGATCGAGGTAGTGATCGTTGAACGTCGAGTTCTGCTCCGGATCCAAGACCTCGAGCAGCGCCGCCGACGGATCGCCGCGGAAGTCGGTCGACATCTTGTCGACCTCGTCGAGCAGGAACACCGGATTGTTCGACCCGGCCTTCTTCAGCGACTGGATGATCTTCCCCGGCAAGGCGCCGATGTACGTGCGCCGGTGGCCGCGAATCTCCGCCTCGTCGCGCACCCCGCCGAGCGACAGCCGCACGAACCTGCGCCCCGTCGCGTGCGCGATCGACTTCGCCAGCGAGGTCTTGCCGACGCCGGGCGGCCCGACGAGGCACAAGATCGGGCCCTTGAGCTTGTGCACGAGCGCCTGCACCGCGAGATACTCGAGGATGCGCTCCTTGACCTTCTGCAGCCCGAAGTGCTCGGTGTCGAGCACCTTCTCCGCCTCCGCGACGTCGAGCTTGTCCTGCGTCTTGTCTTCCCACGGCAAGCTCAAGACCCAATCGATGTAGTTGCGCACGACGGTCGCTTCCGCGCTCATCGGCGACATCATCTTCAGCTTCTTGAGCTCCTTGCGCACCTTGGTGTGCGCTTCCTTCGACATCTTCTTGTTCTTGATCTTCTCTTCGAGCTCTTGGATCTCGTTCTTGAACTCGTCGCGCTCACCGAGCTCCTTCTGGATCGCCTGCATCTGCTCGTTGAGGTAGTACTCCTTCTGCGTCTTCTCCATCTGCTTCTTGACGCGCGTGCGGATCTTCTTCTCGACCTGCAGGATCTCGATCTCCGCCTGCATCAGCTCGAACAATTTCTCGAGCCGCTTGGTCGGCGATTCCGTCTCGAGGATCGACTGCTTGTCGACGAGCTTGAGCGACAGCGCCGCCACGATCGTGTCGGCCAGCCGCGCCGGGTCGTCGATCGTCTGCACCGAGATCAGCATCTCGGGCGGGATGCGCTTATTGAGCTTCACGTAGTTCTCGAACGTCTGGTGCACCGAGCGCATGAGCGCCTCGATCTCCACCGACTTCTCGTTCGGCTCGACGAGCTCCTCGACCTCGACGACGAAGAACTCCTCGTTCGAGACGAACTTGCGGATGCGCGCGCGCCGCTTGCCCTCGACCAGCACCTTGACGGTCCCGTCCGGCAAGCGCAGCAGCTGAATGATCTGCCCGACGGTGCCTACGCTGAAGATGTCATCCGGAGTCGGATCGTTGGTCTTGGCCTTCTTTTGCGCGGAGAGGACGATCTCCTTGTCGTGGTTCATCGCCTGCTCGAGGGCGTTGATCGACTTCTCGCGCCCGACGAACAACGGCACCACCATATGGGGGAACACGATGATGTCCCGCAGCGGCAAAAGCGGAATGCTGCGCGGCGCCTTTTTCTTGTCGTCGTTCTTGAAGAACATTGGGTCTAATTGTAGATCCGCGGATGAGCAAAATCGAGCCCACATGCGACTTGCCGACGAAGACGCCCCGCTTACGGTGACGAACGCCGCCGTCGCGGTCGCGGCCAGCGCGCTGCTGCTCGGCCTCGGCACCTGGAGCGACCACTTCGGGCTCCTGCAGTGGATCGCGCCTGTTCCGGTGCTCGCCGTAGCGTTGCGTGCATCCCTCGCACGCGGCGCGCTGTGCGCATTTTTCGCGGCCGCGCTCGGCGGCAGCGGCCTCGCCATCGTCTACCGCGGCACGGCGCTGCCGACGGCCGCGCTCCTCGGCGCCGCCGCCCTCGGCGGGGTCGGCTTCGCCGCCGTCGTCGCCCTCGCCCGCGCCATCCATCGCGTGCTCACGCGCCGCCTTGCCGCGCCGGCGACGCTGGCCGTCGTCGCCTTCGTCCTCGCCTTCGGCGCCGGCGCTGCGCTCCTCGACTGGGCCAACAGCGCCACCTCGCCGCACGGCACCGCCGGCAGCGCCGCCTACTCGCAAGCGGGCAACGCGCTCATCCTGCAGCTGGTCGCGCTCGGCGGCCTGCCCGCCGTCGACTTCGTGCTCGCCGCCGTCCCCGCCGCGCTCGCGCTCGCCTGGACACTGTGGATCGACCGCGGCGATCGCCGCGCCGCCCGCGCCGCCCTCGTGCTCGCGCTCGCATTCGTCGCCGTCCCCGCCGCATATGGCGCGCTTCGTCTCTCACGCGCCGCCACGTCACCGACGGTGCGCGTCGGCGTCGCAGCGTCGGACGTCCCTGCCGCCGCCTTCGCCGCGCACGACGAAGCGACCGCCGCCCCGATCGTCGATGGCTACCTCGCCCGCATCGATCGTCTCGCCGCCGACGGCGCGCGCGTCATCGTCCTACCCGAAGAGCTGGTCGGCACCACGCCTGCCTACGCCGCGCGCGTCTATGCCGACTTCGCCGACGCCGCGCGCCGGCACGGTGTCACCGTCGTCGCCGGCCTGCGCGAGCGCCTCGCCGACGGCACGCTGCGCAACCACGCCGCCGTCTTCGGCCCCGACGGCGCCACCCGCCTCGTCTACGATAAGATCCACCTCATCCCCGGCGTCGAGCCGATGCCGCCCGGCCACGCGCCCGGCCTGCTCGACGGTGAGCCGCGCCTCGGCGTCGCCATCTGCAAGGATCTCGACTTCGTCGACCTCGCGCGCGCGCACGCCGCCGGCGGCACGCGCCTGCTGCTCGCGCCGGCATGGGACTTCGGCCGCGACGGCTGGCTGCACGGCCGCATGGCCGTCGTCCGCGCCGTCGAAGCCGGCGCCGCGCTCGCACGCAGCGCACGCGACGGCCTCGTCACCGTCTCCGACGCCTACGGCCGCGTCGTCGCCCGCAACGCCACCGACGGCCACGAAGCCTCCGCCGTCGCCGACGTCGCGCTCGGCCCGGGCACGACCTTCTACGCGCGCCACGGCGACTGGTTCGTCGCCGCCTGCGCGCTCTTGCTGCTCGCGCTCGCCGCCGCCGCTACTTACGTCCGCCTTCGGCGGCTTCCTTCTGATACATGAGCAGCGGCTGCTGCTGCGAGTCGATCACTTCCTCGTTGATGAGGACTTCCTTCACCGAAGGCGTCGACGGCAGCTCGTACATGATGTCGAGCATCGCGTTCTCCAGGATCGCCCTGAGGCCGCGCGCCCCCGACTTGTGCTTCAGCGCCGCCTTGGCCACCGCGTGCAGAGCGCCCTTGGTGAACTTCAGCTTCACGCCGTCCATGTCGAACAGCTTCTGATACTGCTTCACGAGCGCGTTCTTCGGCTTGATGAGGATGTCGACCAGCGCCTCTTCACTCAGCTCGTGCAACGGCGCGATCACCGGCAAGCGCCCGACGAACTCCGGAATCATGCCGTACTTCAGCAAGTCCTCCGGCTGCACTTCCTTCAGGTACTCCCAGATCTTCTTCTCGGTCTTCGACGTGATCTTGGCGCCGAAGCCCATCGACTTCTGCCCCACGCGCTGCTCGATGATGTCCTCGAGCCCGGTGAACGCGCCGCCGCAGATGAAGAGGATGTTGGTGGTGTCGACCTGCAGGAACTCCTGCTGCGGGTGCTTGCGGCCGCCCTTGGGAGGGACGCTCGCCACCGTGCCTTCGATGATCTTGAGGAGCGCCTGCTGCACGCCCTCGCCCGACACGTCGCGCGTGATCGACGGGTTGTCGCTCTTGCGCGCGATCTTGTCGATCTCGTCGATATAGACGAGCCCGCGTTGCGCCTTCTCGATGTCGTGATCGGCGTTCTGCAGCAGGTTGACGATGATGTTCTCGACGTCCTCGCCGACGTAGCCCGCCTCGGTCAGGTTGGTAGCATCGGCGATGGCGAACGGCACGTTGAGGATGCGCGCCAGCGTCTGCGCCAACAGCGTCTTGCCGCAGCCGGTCGGCCCGAGCAGCAAGATGTTCGACTTCTGCAGCTCGACGTCATCGATGCCCACCTTGGCGTCGATGCGCTTGTAGTGGTTGTGCACGGCGACGGCGAGGATCTTCTTCGCCTTCTCCTGCCCGATGACGTACTCGTCGAGGACCGCCTTGATCTCGGCAGGCTTCGGAACGGAGGTCAGCCCGTAGGACTGCTCCTCCTTCTCGATCTCCTCGGCAATGATGTCGTTGCACAGGCCGATGCACTCGTCGCAGATG
>DASXOU010000616.1:0-3081 GCA_036494045.1 Polyangia bacterium
CAAAGACGAGCCGCTCTCGCGCCGCACCTATCTCTCGCCCGACGAGCCGCTCTCGCCCGAGGAGCGCCGCTGCGTCAACAAGGGCCTGGTCGGCATGTCGGCGGGCGCCGGTCCGTCGCACAACACCATCGTCGAGTATCGCTTCCGCTTGCGCCCCGACGGCAGCGCCGACGTCAAGGCGACCATCCAGAAGTAGCACGCATCCTGCAACTTCCCGAGGCATGCATATCAAACGACTGTTTCAAACGGTGATAGTGGCCGCTCCGCTGGCCTTCGGCGGCGCGGTGTATGCGCAGGCGGCCGGCGGTGGCGCGGCTGGCGGTGCTGCGGCCGGCGCCGGCACCGGCGGTGCGACGACGGGCACGATGGGGAACACGGGCACGACGGGCACGACGGGCACGATGGGCACTTCGGGCACGACGGCCTCGCCGCTCGGCACCAGCGGCGGCGCGACCCTCGGCTCACCGACGGGGACGACCGGCACGCTCGGCACCTCGTCGACGACCGGCACGCTCGGCACTTCGTCGACGACCAACGGCGGCGTCGCGCCCTCGACGAGCGGCGTGAACGTGCCGCCGAACAATGGGCTCACGAACTCGCCGAGCGGCGTCGGAAACGCCGGCGCACCGACGGGCACCACCGGCAACTCGGCCAACTCGCCGAGCACGATCCCGCCGACCGGCACGACGAACGACACCACGAGCCCGCCGAGCTCGACGAACCCGACGACGCACTAAGCGTTCGTCACATCCGGTCGAGCACGTCGATCCCGAGGAGGCGGAGCCCGTCCCCGAGCGCGCGCGCGGTCATCGCGCACAACGTGAGCCGCGACGCGCGCACGGCCGGCTCCGCCTTCAGCACCTGGTGCTCGGCGTAGAACGTGGAGAACGCGCCGGCGAGATCGTAGAGGTAGTCGCAGAGAAGGTGAGGTCGCGTCTGCGCCGCGACGGCTTCGACCGCCGCGCCGTAATCGTAGATGCGCGTGAGGAGCGCGCGCTCCGACGGCGCCAGCGGTGCGAGCGGCCCCGGCGCCGCGCCTTCGCCGGCCGCCTTGCGCAGGATCGACTGGATGCGCGCATAGGCGTATTGCAGGTACGGCCCCGAGTTGCCGGTGAGCGACAGCGCCTTGTCCCACGTGAACGTGACGAGCGACGTGCGATCCCGCGACAGGTCGTTGTACTTGACGGCGCCCGTGCTGACGACGCGCGCGATCTCGCGCCGCTCCGCCTCCGACAGATCTGGGCTCGCCTCCGTCGCCACCGCGAATGCGCGCGTCTCCGCTTCGTCGAGCAGCGCTTCGAGCTCGATCAGCTTGCCCTCGCGCGTCGAGATGGTGCCCTCGGGCAAGCGCATCAGGCCAAACCATACGTGCTCGAGCGAGCAGGTGACGCCGAGCTTCCGCGCGATGGCGAAGAATTGCCGAAAGTGGAGCTGCTGCCGCTCGTCGACGACGATGATGATGCGCGCCGGATTCCAGCGCTCGGCGCGATACAGCGCGCCCGCGATGTCCGTCGCCATGTAGTTGTAGCCGCCATCGGACTTGCGCACGATCGCCGGTGGCATTTCGTCCGTGCCGTCCGATTTCCTGAAGAAGACGACGAGCGCGCCCCGCGACTCCTCGGCGATTCCCTCCTTGACGAGCCGCTCGACAGTGGCCGGTAGCATGTCGTTGTAGAAGCTTTCGCCGAGAACGACGTCGAACTGGATGTCGAGCCGCTTGTAGAGCCGATCGAGATCGATCATCGATACGTCGAGCAGCTTTTTCCACAGTGCGCGGTTCGCCGGATCGCCCTGGTGCAGCTTGACGACTTCGGCGCGCGCTTCGGCGAGGAGCGGCGACGTGCCTTCTTCATCATCCTCGCCGGTCTTCGACTCCTCTTGAAACTTGATGTACAGGCGGAGCAGCTCGGCGACGGGATCCTTGTCGAACGCCGCCGGGTCGAGCCAGCGACGCCAGCCGACGATGAGCTTGCCAAACTGGGTGCCCCAGTCGCCGATGTGATTGTCGGCGACGACGTCATAGCCGACGGCGCGCAGCGCGCGCTTGATGGCGTCGCCGATCACGATCGAGCGGATGTGTGCGATGTGCAGCGGCTTGGCCACGTTCGGAGACGAATAGTCGATGACCACGCGCTGGCCGCCGGCGATGTTGCGCACGGCGAGCGCGTCGCTGGCGTGCGCGGCCAGCCACTCGTCGCGCACGAACACGTTGACGAAGCCGGGTCCGGCGATCTCGGCCTTGGCGACGGCCGGGTGATCGGCGATCGCGGCGACGATGCGCGCGGCGATCTCGCGCGGCTGCTTCTTCTCGGCCTTGGCGAGCTGCATCGCCGCGTTGATCTGGATGTCGCCGAACTCCACTTTTTTCGCGCGCGCGACGGTGCCGACGGGAACGCCGGCGCGCGTGGCGAGCTCGGTCATGAGCCTGAGCATGCGGTTGCAACCTAGCGCAGGCGAAACCGATGCACAACGTCGCGCGTAGACCTATACAATGTCGCCGCGAGGGATGTGCTGATGCTGGGTCGCTACGTTCGCTGGCTGCATACCGGGTGGCCGGCCGGCACCGTCGAGAAGCTGCCCGCGATCGCCGACGACGGCACGACCAACATTGCCGGCGTGCGCGTGGTCGGCGACTTGACGGGCGTGCCTCTGCTCAAGCTCGCGGCCGACGGCGGCGCGCGCGCGGTGCAGGCGATCGCGCGCGAGCCCGACTTCGCCGCGCGCAAAGGCGGCGACGGCGTCGTCGACATCGCCATCATCGGCGGCGGCGTCAGCGGCATCGCCGCCGCGATGGAAGCCAAGCGGCTCGGCTTCGGCTACGTCGTCTTCGAGGCGTCGTCGGAGTTCAGCACCATCGCCAATTTCCCCAAGGCAAAACCGATCTTCACCTATCCGACGGCGATGACGCCCGCCGGGCCGCTCCAGCTTCGCGCCAAGGTCAAGGAAGCGCTCTTCGACGAGCTCGAGTCCCAGCGCAAGGCGAGCGGCATCGAGTGTCGCCGCGCCAACGTCGACCGCGTCGAGCGGCGCGGCAAGGAGCTCGCGGTCATCGTCTCCGGCGAGCCCGACGATCGATCGATA
>DASXOU010000617.1:0-2397 GCA_036494045.1 Polyangia bacterium
CGACCAGCCGGTAGCAGTGGTCGACCGAGACCAAATAGTGCTCGCGCTCTCTGCCGAGGCGATGGACGAGCAGGGCTTCGA
Organism: Polyangia bacterium; assembly: GCA_036494045.1. GTDB lineage: Bacteria > Myxococcota_A > Polyangia > Palsa-1104 > Palsa-1104 > JAQBQH01. The sequence goes on from DASXOU010000617.1 coordinate 82, forward strand.
CGTCCGGAAGCAGCGTGAGTGAGTTGCTGCTCTCGACCTGCTGCCAGGCGTCCAGCGGCACCAGCGATTCGGTGGCGCCCGCCGGCCCGGGATAGAACGCGGCCCAGCCGTCGCCGTGGCGGAAGAAGAAGGCGAGCCGCACCGGAATCTGCAGCGACGACCAGACGCGGTCGTCGAGCCGCGACGCCGGATCGTGCAGCCAGCGATCGGGCGCGGCGCGAAAGCGCTGCCCCGGCTGCTGGAACAGGAGCGCGCAGGCGGGGCAGCTGCAGCGCAGCTTGCGCTCGACGATGTCGACGAGGTGGCGGTGCTCGACGCCGATGGCGCCGCCGCACAATTCGCAGCGCGGGCCGGCGCTGGCCTGCGGGCGCCGCACGAACGGCGCGATCGCGCGCAGCGAGATCACGGCGCCGCCGGCCGCGCGCGCGAGCGCGTCACGTCGAGCTGCACCAGGTTCGACGCCGCCGGCGACGACGATGACACCGAGGCCGCCGCCGACGAGGCCGCCGCGCCGCCGAATTCGACGCCGCCGATCTCGCTCGCCGTCAGCTCCGGCGCCGCCTCCTCGATCGCTCGCGTCAGCGCCGCGTCGACGGCCGCGCGCGGCATTGCGCAGCGCCAGCTCCCGGCGAGCGTCACCGCCAGGATCCCGTGCCCGCCGTCGAGCACGAGCTCGACCGTCCCCGCGCCTTCGCCGATGACGGCGAGCACGCGGTCGACCCCCGCGCGCGCGCGCTCGAGCGGCGGATCGGGATGCATCCCGTGCAACGCGAGCAGCGCGCCCACGAGGTCATCGCCGCACAGGCGCGCCCGCAGCGTCCCGTCGAGCGCGCCCGCCTCCTCCACGAGCGCCAGCGTGCGCCCGAGCGCCGCGCCGTAGAGCGCCGTCAGCCGCGACACCAGCTCGTCGACGCGCCGCCACGCCACCGGCCCCATCGACGCGCGCGTCTCGCCGAGGAGCTCCTCGATGCGCGCCGCGTGCTGCCGCGGATCTTCGGTCTCGGGGCCGCCCGTCATCGCAACCTCGCGTCGAAGTTGAACGGCGAATGGATCTCCTCGATCGTCCGGCCGCCGGCGTAGATGTGCACGCCGCAGGGCAGGCACGGGTCGAAGCTGCGCACCGTGCGCATGATGTCGATGCCCTTGAACTTCTCCGGCGGGTTCTCCTCGAACAGCGGCTGCCCCATGACCGCGTCCTCGTACGGCCCGGGCGTGCCGTAGCTGTCGCGCGGGCTCGCGTTCCACGGCGTCGGCGGGTACGGATGGTAGTTGGCGATTTTGCCGCCGCGAATGACCAGGTGGTGCGACAAAACGCCGCGCACCGCCTCCGTGAATCCGCAGCCGATGGCGTCCTTGGGCACCTTGAACGATTCCCAGGTGGCGTCGCGGCCGGCGCGCAATTCGTCGAGCGCCTTTTCCGCGAAGTGCAGCGCGCACGCCGCGGCGTAGGCCTGAAAATACGAGCGCGCGCGATCGCGCTCGAGCGTGTTCGACCACTTCGGGATCTTCCACTCGAAGCGCGCCTCGGGCTTGGACGCCGTGCGCGGCAGGTTGATGACCACGCTCGATCCGGTCGCCTTGACGTAGCCGATGTCGACCAGGCCGGACAGCGCCGTCGACCACAGCCGCGCGATCGGCCCGCCGCCGGTGTCGAGCGCGAGGTGATCCTTGCCGTCGAACCAGCGCGGCGACATCACCCACGAGTATTTCTCGTCGAAGTCGCGCTTCTGCGGCATCGGGATGGTCGTCTGGTTCCACGGATGGCGCGCGTCGACCGGATTGCCGAGCGGATCGTGGGTGACGAACTTCTCGCCGTTCTGCCAGTCGCGATAGTACGAGCTGCCGAGGAGGATGCGTATCCCGAGGTTGATCTCGACGAGATCGTTGGTCACCAACTTGCCGTCGACGACCACGCCGGGCGTCACGAACATCGCGCGCCCCCACTTGGTCATGTCGGTGTACTTGAAGTTGCAGACCTCCGGATCCTGGAAGCTGCCCCAGCAGCCGAGGAGGATCCTTCGCTGCCCGACCTCGTGATAGCCGGGCAGCGCCTCGTAGAAGAAGTCGAAGAGGTCATCGTGCAGCGGCACCACGCGCTTGACGAAGTCGACGTAGCGCATGAGCCGCGTCAGATAGTCGGTGAAGAGCTGCACCGTCGCCACGGTGCCGACGCCGCCGGGATAGAGCGTCGACGGATGCACGTGGCGCCCTTCCATGAGGCAGAACATCTCGCGCGTCAGGCGGCTCATCATGAGCGCCTCGCGATAGAACTCGCCCTCGATCGGATTGACCGCCTTCATGATGTCGCCGATGGTG
>DASXOU010000618.1:0-13943 GCA_036494045.1 Polyangia bacterium
GGCGCATGGCGCGCTCCGATCGGTTCGTCGCCGCGCTGCGCGGGCAGCCGGTCGACACCACGCCCGTGTGGATCATGCGGCAGGCGGGGCGCTATCTGCCCGAGTACCGCGCGACGCGCGCGCGCGCCGGCGATTTTCTCACGCTGTGCAAGACGCCGGAGCTGGCGTGCGAGGTGACGCTGCAGCCGATCGATCGGCTCGGTGTCGACGCCGCGATCTTGTTCTCCGACATCTTGATCCCGCTCGAGCCGATGGGGATGAAGCTCGGGTTTCCCGACGAGGGGCCGCGGCTGACGCCGATTCGCGATGACGCGGGCGTGCGCGCGCTGCGCGTGCCGAGCGCGGAAGCGGAGATGCCGTTCGTCATGGAGGCGGTGCGGCTGATCCGGCGCGCGCTCGACGGAAAAGTGCCGCTCATCGGCTTCGCGGGCGCGCCGTTCACGATGCTCACCTACGCCGTCGAAGGGCAGACGGGGAAGCAGTTCGCGGAGACCAAGAAGCTCCTCTACACGGCGCCGGCGACGGCGCACCTGCTCCTGCAGAAGCTGACCGACACCGTCGCCGATTATCTCGGCGCGCAGATTCGCGCCGGCGCCGAGGTCGTACAGCTCTTCGACTCGTGGGTCGGGCAGCTCGCGCCCGACGACTTCCGCGTCTTCGCCGCGCCCTACGTCAAGCAGCTCGTCGACACGCTGAAACCGCTCGGCGCGCCCATCATCTACTTCGCCAACGACGGCGGCGCGCTCCTGGCCGACGCCGCCAAGCTCGGCGCCGATGCGCTCGGCGTCGATTGGCGCACGCCGCTCGACGAGGCGCGCGCCAAGACCGGCGACGGCGTGACGCTGCAAGGCAACCTCGATCCGTGCCTGTTGTTCGGGCCGATCGCCGAGATCGAGCGGCGCGCCGGCGACGTGATCGCGCGCGCGGCCGGCAAGCGTCACGTGTTCAACCTCGGGCACGGCATCTTGCCGGGCACGCCGCCCGAGCACGCGATCGCGCTCGTCGAGCACGTGCATCGGATCGGCCAGGGACCACGATCGACTTGAGCGTCGAGGCGCCCATCGCCGTCGTCCTCATGAACATGGGTGGGCCGGACTCGCTCGAGGCGGTCGAGCCCTTCTTGTACAACCTGTTTCGCGATCACGATCTGATTCCCCTGCCGCTCGGGTTTCTGTGGCAGCGACGGTTCGCGCGCATGGTGTCGCGGGCGCGCGCCAAGCACGTACGCGAATACTACAAGCTCATCGGCGGGCGCTCGCCGATCGGCGACATCACGGCCGAGCAGGCGGCCAAGCTCGCCGAGCGGCTCAACGCGCGCGCCGGCGACGGGCGCTTCTCGTGTCACGTCGCCATGCGCTACACGGCGCCTTTTACGCGCGACGCGATCGCGGCGGTGCGGGCGGCGGGCGCGCGCACCATCGTCGGGCTCTCGCTCTATCCGCACTACACGACCGCGACCACGGGCTCGTCCTTGTGGGAGCTGCGCCGCGAGCTCGCCGGCAAGTCGCCCGGCGCCGGCGCGGTCCAGCTCGTCGAGATCGACCGATGGGCCGAGCATCCCGCGTATCTCGACGCGCTCGCGACGCAAGTGCGGCGCGGCCTCGAGCAGTTTCCCGAAGCGGCCCGCACCGGCGTCGAGCTCTTGTTCTCGGCACACGGGCTTCCCGAGACGTTCATCCGCAAGCGCGGCGAGCCGTATGTGCGCGATCTCGAGCGCACCATCGCCGGCGTGCTTTCGCGGCTCGGCGGCCAGCATCCGTGGCGCCTGTCGTTCCAGAGCCGCGCCGGAAAGGCGCGCTGGCTCGAGCCGTCGACGGACGAGGCGCTCGCGCTCCTGGCCGCGACGGGACGAAAAGACGTGCTCGCCATCCCGATCTCGTTCGTGTCCGATCACATCGAGACGCTCTACGAGATCGATCTGTTGTTCGGCGGCCAGGCGCAAAAGCTCGGGCTCAACTTCAAGCGCGCCCCGTCGCTGAACGCCGAGCCCGCGTTCATCGAGGCGCTGGCGCAGCTGGTCGAGGAGTGTATAGTCAGCCAATGACGGTGGAACGGCGGCAGGGGAATCGGGTGCCGGTGCAGATCTGGGTGGAGGAGAAGACCGACCGCGAGCTCTACTTTCAGCGCTCCGCCAACATCTCGACGGGCGGCATCTACCTCGAGAACACGATTCCGCATCCCGTCGGCACGCTGGTCACGCTCAAGTTCTCCCTGCCCGGCGACACCGAGAAGTTCGAGGTGCGCGCCCAAGTGGCGGCGGCGATCGCGGGCGAAGAGGAGTTCGGCATGGGGCTCAAGTTCGTCGAGCTCGGGCCGGCCGTCGCCGAGCGCATCCAAGAGTACGTCGCGCGCACGCAGGGCTAGCGTGCGCCGCACCATCGAAGACGTGCTCGTCGAAGCGGGGATGATCGACGAGCAGCGGCTGCGCCACGTGCGCCGCTATGCGCGCCACAACGGCGTCTGCCTGGCGCGCGCCGCCGTCGAGATCGGCGGCATCGGCGAGGAGCTCCTGGCGTCGACGCTGGCGCAGAAGCTGCGGCTGCCGCGCGTCGACCTGTTGCGCGAGAGCGTCGACGAGGATGCGCTGCGCGAGGTGTCGCACGAGCTGGCCGACGCGCGGCGCCTGTTGCCCATCGGCATCGACGCGACCGGGCCGCGCCGGCTGATTCGCGTGGCGATGGCCGATCCGCTCGACTTCGACGCCACCGAGGAGATCGAGATGTCGACCGGCTGCAGCGTCGAGCCGCTGGTCGGGCGCGTCGGCGAGATCGGCGAGGCGGTATCGCGCTACTACCGGCGCGTGATCACGAAGATGATCCCGCGGCGGCCGATCTTCGGCGCGGCCGTGACCACCGGAACGCCGGCGGCGCGCACCGCCGACCCGACGACGCAGCCGCACCACAACGTCGCCGACGAGGCGCCGCCCGAGCTGGCGCTGAAGGCGCTCGTCGAGCTCCTCGTCGAGCGCGGCGTAGTCGACCGCGAGACCTGGCTCGAAGCCTGTAAGCGGCTCATGAAGGAACGTGCGGGCGAGTAGCCGGCGGTAGGTCTGTGCTATAACGCCAGCATGCGAAGGCTGCGAAGCGTGGCGTCGCTGATGGGCCTGGGCCTGATGCTGGTCTCGGGCGCGGCCACGGCAGCGCCGCACCTGGCCGCGTTGACGCCGCAAGTGAAGCCGCCCGGCGCGCCCGAGGTGCGCGATCGTTTTCACGAGGCGGTCGTGCGCGGGCTGCAGACGGCGGGCGACGACGTGCTCGGCGCGGCGGAGACGCGGCTGCGCCTGGGCGCGTCGGAAGAGCTGATGAGCTGCGCGGGCACGGGGCCGTGCATGGCGCGGGTCGCACAGGCGCTGCATGTCGATCGCGGCGTGGCGTCGGAGATCGACGTCAACGGCAAGGACTACGTGGTCAAGCTTCGGCTCGTCGACGCCGTCGGGCGCGAGCTGGCCAAGATCGACGAGCCTTGCGACATCTGCACGCTCAAGGAGGCCGACGAAGCGGTCGCGCGCGCCGCCGGCAAGCTGGCCGCGGCAGAGAAGGCGCTGCCGCCGGAGACGCCGCCGCCGGTCGCCGAGACCACGCCTCCGCCGAAGGTCGAGACGCCGCCGCCGAAGGTGGAGACCCCGCCGCCGCCGAAGGTGGAGACGCCGCCACCGCAGCCGCCGACGCAGGTCGAGGTCACGCCGCCGCCGGGCACGGAGCCGACGCCGCCGCCGGCGAAGTCGGAGCGCAAGACGTTCCCGTGGCGGCCGATCGCGATCACGTCGCTCGTCGTCGGCGTGGTCGGCATCGCGGTGGGCGCGCCGCTCGTCGCCATCGACGGCAATCCCACGTGCAGCTCGCCCAACCCAAGGACTTCGTGCCCCAACGTGTACAACACAGTGGGAGGCGGCGCGACCATGCTGACCCTGGGAATCGCGGGCGTGGCGGCATCGGCGGTGCTGTTCTACTTCGACCATCGCGCGCGCAAGCAGGCGACGACGGTATCGGTGTCACCGACGACGGGCGGCGCCTACCTGTCGGTGGGCGGGCAATTCTGATGTGCGCTAGGCTTTTCGCAGCATGAGGCACTGCACGCAATGCGGCGCGGCCACGCCCGACGACGCGCGCTTCTGCCCGCGCTGCGGCGCGCCGGTGATCGCGCCGTCGGCGAACGATCCGATGATCGGCAAGGTCATCCTCGATCGCTACAAGCTCGTCGAGAAGATCGGGCAGGGCGGCTCGGGCGCGATCTATCGCGGCGAGCACACGACGCTGAAGAAGAAGGTCGCAGTCAAGCTCCTGCACGCGCAGCTCTCGACGGACGACACCGCGCTCGAGCGCTTCCGGCGCGAGGCGACGACGGTGGCCAGCCTGGAGAACGAGCACATCCTGCAGGTGCTCGATTACGGGCGCAGCGACGACAATCGGCTCTTCTTCGCCATGGAGTTCCTCGAGGGCGAGACGCTCACCAAGGTGATCGAGCGCGAGCGCCAGCTCACCGTCGAGCGCACCGTCGACATCCTGACGCAGATTTGCGAAGGGCTCATCGAGGCGCACGAGCTCGGCTACGTGCACCGCGATCTGAGGCCGCGCAACGTCTTCCTGGTGAACAAGCGCGGGCGCGCCGACTTCGTCAAGCTCCTCGACTTCGGGCTCGCCAAGCTGATCCTGCCCGACGCCGAGGCCAAGCAGACGGCGATGGGCATGACCTTCGGCGATCCGCGCTACATGTCGCCGGAGCAGGCGCGCGGCGAGCCGCTCGATAGGCGCAGCGACATCTACTCGCTCGGCGCGGTCGCGTTCGAGATGCTCACCGGATCGCCGCCGTATCTCGGCTCGGGGACGTTCGAGATCTTGCAGCAGCACCTCGACGCGCCGGTGCCGAAGGTTCGCGATCGGCGGCCCGATTGTCCGGCGTGGCTCGACGCGGCGGTGCAAAAGGCGCTGGCCAAGAAGCCCGATGGGCGCTTCGAGACGGTCGCCAAGATGCTGGAGGCCGTGCGCACGGAGCCGGAGAAGGCGCCCGCGCCCAAGCCCGCAGCGATGGCGCCGGCGCCGGCCGCGCCGGTGGTATCGATGGGGCCGGCGGAGGCGCCGCCGCCGGCGACGCAGCAGCAGCAGCCGGCGCGCACGCCGTCGATCAAAGAGACACAGGCGATGCACACGCTGGCGCCGCGCAAGCCCGAGAAGGGGCCGACGCTGCCGGCGACGTCGGGATCGGTCGAGGTGACGCCGCCGCCGGCGAAGATGCCGGACGCGGCCAACGTGCCGTCGGTGGTGGTCGAGGGCTCGTCGAACGAGCGGACGGCGCCGGCGGTGCCGGCCAAGCTGTCGCCGCCGAGCGCGGGGCCGCCCGGGTTCGAGGCGCCGCCCGCCGTCGAGCGGCCGGGCGCGCCCGCGCCGTTGCCGCCGCCGCCATCGCCGGGGATGGCGAGCGAGCCGGTGCAGAAGCGCAAGAACGATCCGACGGGCGAGTGGTTCTCGTCGGACTCGCAGCCGATCAAGACGGTCAAGGGCGCGGACTACGACGAGCTCGACGAGATCCCGCGCGCCAACCGCGCGCCGATGATCATCGGTGGCGTGGCCGGCGGGTTGATCCTCGTCGGCGTCGTGGTGATCGCGCTGTTGCCGAAGGCGGAGCACAAGCCGATGCGCGGCGAGGCGGCCGAGCCGGCCAAGACCGCTGCGGCGCCGGCGACACCACCGTCGGCCGTCGCCGAGAAGCCGGTCGCGCCGGCGACGCCGCCGTCCGCAATCGCGGCGACGCCGCCCGCACCGACGCCACCGTCGGCGGTCGCGGAGAAGCCGCTTGCGCCAACAGCCGCGCCGACGACGCCGCCGATCGCGCCTTCCGCCGTCGCCGTCAAGCCGATGTCGCCGCCGTCGGCGGTCGCCGTCAAGCCGTCGGCGGTCGCCGTCAAGCCGACGCCGACGCCGACGCCGCCCGTCGCCGCGTTGTCGCCGCCGCCCGTCGCGAAGCCCGCGGCCAAGGAGCCGGTCGCGCACGTCGAGAAGGTCAAGCCCGAGAAGCCGGCCGTCGAGAAGCCGACGCGCGTCGCCAGCGCCGAGCGGCCGGCAGCGCCCGCGCCCGTCGAGAAACACAAGAAGCAGGCGTCGCCGGAAGGATTCAAGGATCCGTTCGCGCCCGACGCGCCCAAAGCCTCGGCGCCCTCCGCCGGCGAATCGGCGCAGGCCGAGTTCTTCGTCAAGCTTGGCCGCCAGAAGCTCGGCTCGAGCGACCTCGGCGGCGCCGCCGCCAGCTTCAACAAAGCGCGCGAGTACGCGCCGCGCAGCTCCGAAGCGGTCGCGGGCCTCGGCGAGGTCGCGTTCGAGCAGGGCGACTACTCCGGCGCCGCCGTGCACCTCAAGCAGGCGCTCAAGCTCGCGCCCAACCGCGCGCGCTACCTCGTGCTCCTCGGCCAGGCCTACTACAAGCTCGGCAAGCCCAAGGACGCCGCCGTCGAATACAAGAAGGCGCTGCGCATCGATCCGCAGAATCAGGAAGCGCAGCACTCGCTCGAGGTAGCCGAGCGAAAATTATCGGGCGGTTGAGCCCGTTCGGCTCAGCGACGGCGTTTGGGTGGCGCGATGTAACGGTCGCGCTCGGTCGCGGTGACGACTGTCGGATTCGAATCGCGACGGTGGCTGATTTTCAGGGACATCCTCCGGTGAGAAGCTTTCAGACTGAGACGCGGGCGACCGGCCTGCAGCGGGCTTCGCATGCGGTATGGACCTCCTGTCCTATCTTTGAGGATGGGGTCGAGGATCACCAAGGTCAAGTTTCCGGTCGGTTACTTTTGCGTACACCGTGGCTTGACGAACTTGTGAATCGGGCATTTTGTCGTCGGTGACTGGTTGTCGAAGGTTGCGCGACTATGTTATGCTGGTTGTCGAGCCGCGGGATTGGCTCCCGGGGAGAATGAGGTATGCCGCACTCGTTCTTACAGGACCGCGAGTCGGAGGCTGACTGGCAGCCCGAAGTGCTCGAGCTTCCGCTCGTCGAGCCCTGGCCGCGCCCGTTTCAGCCGCCGACGATCGAGATCGACGCGCCCGAATCGGAGCAGCGTGGTGGTGCGCGCGTCATCGTGATCGATCTCGCCTGAGGCGCGCCTGACGCCGAGCCCGGTATTTTTCGATGTCTGGGTGAACGGCCCGTCGGCGCCGTCACAAGAAAATCCCAAGGACCGTGGCGAGCTGTTGCGCAAGATCGAGTCGCGCCATCACGTGGCCAAGCTCGACGGCGCGCAGTTCATTGCCGGCGCGCGGCTGCGGCTGCGACGCGGGGTCGATCAGGACGCGGCGCTGCGCATCGTCGCCGAGCTGCAAGCGGTGGGCGCGAACGTCGAGGTCGAGGCCAATCGGCCGCCGGACGAGGCGATCCTCGCGCTCGATCAGTTTCAGGACGCCGAGCCGGAGCCGGATCGGCAGGCGGCATTGAACGAACAGATGCTGGCGCAGCTGCAGTCGCTCGACGGCGACGAGCCAAGGCCCGAGATCGATCGTGAAGCGGCGACCAAGACCGAGCTCGCGCCGGCGGCGGTGACGGCGCCGGACGACGGGCGCTTCCGTCCGTCGGGCGATTGGCACCAGCCGATGGATCTCGAGCTCGAGCGCGCGCCGCCGCCGACGACGACGCCGGCGTTGCCGTCGGCGTCGCTGCGGCCCGACGACGAAGCGGGCGACACCACCGACGAAGAGCCGGCGCCGTCGCCGATCATCGACGAGACCTGGCATCCGGTGCCGGGGCGCATCGCCGCGGGCGCGCTGCGCAAGAATCCGCCGGTGCGCATCGCCATCGGCGTGGTCGCCGGGCTGGCGCTCGGCTGGATGTTCTCGCAGCCGTACGCGCGCCACTCCGAGCGGCACGTGGCCGAGCTGCGCGCCGCCGCCGACGCCGAGCGCTATCGCCCCGTCGACGAGGCGCAAGCGCGCGTGCGCCGGCTCGATCGCGACGCCGACGACGCGTCGACCAGCGGCGCCCTCGGCATGGCCGCGATCTGGGTCCTCGTCGGCGGCGCCGCGTTCCTCGGCTGGTGGCGCGCGACCTAGGCTACGAAGTCGCCGGCGGCGGCGGCTCTTGCTCTTCGAGGTACGCGGCCTCCTCGGCGGCCTCGCGCTCCTTGCGCTTCTTGCCCACGATCACCGCGATCAAGATGCTGAGGTTGTAGAGCACCGTCAGCGACGCGGTCATCGCCAGCTGGCCGACGACCAGATCGCCCGGCGTCAGCACCGCGCCGAGGACCGCGAAGATCACCACCGCGAAGCGGTTGAAGCGCCACAGCTGCCCCGCCGAGACGATGCCGAGGATGGCCAGGATCGAGAGCAAGAGCGGCAGCTCGAACACCAGGCCGAAGACGAGCAGCAGCATCGACGTCAGGCTGAAGTACTCGTCCATCGTGATCATGGGCTTGATGTCGAACGGCAACGACAGATGCACGTCGACGGCCTTGCCCATCACGTTCTTGATGACGCCGAGCGCCTCGGTCGAGTAGCCGAGGAAGTACTTGTACGACGCCGGCAGCACGTAGATGTACGCGAACATCGCGCCGCCGACGAACAGCAGCACCGACGCGAAGACGAAGCCGACGCCCCACTTGCGCTCGCGTTCGTAGAGGCCGGGCGAGATGAAGCGCCAGACCTCGCGGAACACGAACGGCGAGGCGATGAACACGCCGACGAGGAGCGCCAGCTTGAAGAGCACCATGAAGGCGTCGACCGGCGAGGTGAAGACCATCTCCGGCCGGCCGATGTTGACCTCGCGCTCCGCCTGGGCCCAGGCGTCGATGAGCGGGCGCGCCATGAGCGCGAACAGATATTGGCGGAAGAGATACGCGACGACGGTGCCGCCGAGGATGGCGATGGCCGAGTTGCGCATGCAGGTGCGCAGCTCGTCGAGGTGCGCGAGGAACGGCATGCGTTTCTCGCCGGCTTCTTCGTCGGGGGCGGGCGCGCCCGGGGCGCTCGCTGCGGCAGGCGCCTCGGCCATCAGGCTTTCTTGTCTTCGGCCTTCGCGGTCGGCGTCGCCGGACTCGTCGGCGGGGGCGGCGGCGCCGCGGTGCCCGCCTTCGCGGCCGGCTGATCCGTCTTGGCAACCGGCACCGGCTGGATGCCTGCGTTTGCCGATTTCGTGGGGGGCGGCATCTGCATCGTCGCCAGCGGCTGGGGCGGCGGCGGCTCGTCACGCAACGCCGAGGTCAGCTCGCGCAGCGGCTTTTTGACCTCGTCGTCGATGTCGAGCTGATCGGTGAGATCGCGCGTCGCCTTGCGGAAGGAGCGGATTGCCTTGCCCAGGCTCGTGGCGACGTCGGGCAGGCGCTTCGGTCCGAGGAAGATGAGGGCGATGGCGAGGATCACGATCAGCTCGCCCATGCCGAGTCCAAACATGCCTAGAGTGTACGCGGAAAGCCGCGGTTAGGCCATGCCTACTCGTTTACGCGCGCGCTCGCCGATTACGCGCGGGCTCGCAGCGGGCGATCTTGGCCACCGACGCCCGCCAGCGCCTGTCCGAGCTGCGCGAACTTCTCTTCCTGCTTGCGCGTGAGCTCGCGCAGCTGCTCGACGGCCTGCAGGATCTGCTCGCCGCCGCGGGTCTGCTCGCGCTGCGCGGTGTTGAGCTGCGAGACCATCTCGTTGATCGACTCGATCGACTTAGTGATCTGCTTGCCGCCGCGCGTCTGCTCCTGCGAGCTGCGCTCGACGTGCTTGGTGATCGCCTTCATCTTCTCCGCCGAGCGGATGATCTGCTCCGAGCCCTTGGCCTGCTCGCTCGTGGCGCTCGCGATCTGCTGCACCGTCTCGGCGATCGAGTGGATGGCGTCGGTCACCTGCTTCGATCCGCGCGCCTGCTCGACGGTGGCGCGGGCGATCTCGCGCACCATCTGCGTCGAGCGATCGGCCGACTCCAAGATGCGGCGCAGCGCGTCCTCGGCTTGATGCGAGACCTTCACGCCCTCGTCGACGCTGCGGGCGCCGCGCTCGACGGCGCCGATGGCGTTCTCCGACTCCTTCTGCACGCCCTTGATGAGATCCGCGATCTCCTTGGTCGACGTGGCCGAGCGCTCGGCGAGGTCCTTGATCTCGTCGGCGACGACGGCGAAGCCCTTGCCGTGCTCGCCGGCCTGCGCGGCGATGATGGCGGCGTTGAGCGCGAGCAGGTTGGTCTGCTCGGCCACGTCGTCGATGACCTCGAGGATCTTTCCGATCTCGCCGATCTTGCCGCCCAGCGACGAGATGATGCGCACCGTCTCCTCGGACGAGCCCTTGATCTTGTTGATGCCGTCGATGGTGTGCGTGATCGCTTGCGCGCCCGATTGCGCGGCGCGCGACACCTCTTCGGACAGCCGCGCCGTCTCGTTGGCGTTGTTCTCGACCTGACGGATCGAGATGTCCATCTCGTTCATCGACGACGAGGTCTCCTCCGCCGTCGACGAGAGCGCCTCGACGTTCTTGGCCACTTCCTTGATCGAAAAGGTCATCTCCTCGATCGAGGTCGCCGACTCCTGCACGCTGCCAGCGAGGTTCACCATGTTCTCGGCGACCTCGTCGTTGGCAGCGGCCATCTCCAGGATGGACGACGACGACTCTTCGGCGGCCGCCGCCAGCGTCTCGACCGAGTGCGCGATCTGCTTGAGCGACGCGGTCATCTCGTGCAGCGACGCCGCCGTCTCCTCGATGGCGCCGAGCTGCTGCTCGACGGTGTTACGCAATTCGCCGATGGCGCCGTCGACCTTGCCGATGACGTCGCCGCGCACGTGCGCGTCGTTGGCCAGATCCTGCATCCGCTGCACGGTCGACCACGAGGTGAACAGCGCCGGCAAGCCGCCGACCGCGACCACCAGGAGCGCCGCCATCGGCGCGTGCCCGACGCTGTTGGCCCACACCCCGATCGCCACGCAGGCCCCGAGGCTGAGTGCGGCGGCCACCGTCCAGCGCATCTGCGTAGTCATGACCGCGAATTGTAAACTGTTCGTCGTCGACGAGCAAAGCTAGTCGGCGAACAGTGTCATCTGTTGCATCGGCCGCCGCGCCGGGAGCTCGTGCGCGCGGATGCCGGCGGCGGCGAACGCGCGCGCCGCCGCGTCGGACATGCCGCTCGTGAGCCAGACGTCACGCGCCTCGGCCGCCTGCGCGTGCGCGACCAGCGACGGCAGATCGCCGTGATCGGCGAGCGCGAACGCGGCCTCGACGCGCAGCCGCGCCGCCGCGTCGGGCTCGAGCGCCAGGCCGGTCGCGGCGAAGGTGCGCGCCGTGCGCAGCCGCCCGATCGCCGCCGCGTTGCGATCCTCGAGCGGCCAGACCACGACTTCGCCCTTGGCCGGCGAGCCGCGAAACTTTCGGACCAACTTTCTCGACGCAGTCACTTGCAGCCCGATCCGCGCGTAGGCGTCGATCCACGCGGCGATGCGCGCGTGCACGCGCAAGGGCAGCGCCGCCGCCGCCAGGAGCGCCACGATCTCCTGCGCCGTGCCGAGCGCCGGCGCCAGCACCACCGGCGTCGCGCCGTCGTCGAGCGCGCGCTCGATCGCGGCCACCAGCTCGGCCTCGGCCTCGCCGCGCGGCGGCAGCTTGCGCGCGCATGCCGCCAGCGGCGCGTCGATGCACAAAGCCTCGGCCGCGCGCACCTGGGGCGCCTCGGCGAACCTCCCCGGCGCGGGGTTGAGCGGCCCGCAATAGGCGATCCGCCGACGCGCGCGATCGTCGAGCTCGATATAGAGCTGCGCCGCGCCCGGCACGTGCCCCGACGGCAAGAGCTCGAGCCGCAGCCGCCCGAGCGCGAACGGCCGCCCGAACGGCGTCAAGAGCATCCCCGCCGGGCCGCGCGGCGCGATCTCGACGGCGCGGAGCACGCGCGTGCGCTCGGTCGTGATCACGCGCCCGTCGGCGCCGCCGGCCAGACGCGGCGCGCGCGCGTGCGAGACGAAGGCGGTCGCCCGCGGCGGACAGCGGCGCGCGTCGCACCACACCTCGGTGCCGCCGATGCGCACGCCGTCCGCGACGAGAAAATCCACGCGCCACGTGTAGCCCGTCCGCCTCGTGGTATGCAAATAGCGATGGTTTCGGTGGCCTCCGATTCGCACCAGCGACGCGCGTCGCTCGGCGTCATCTTCCTCACGGTCCTGCTCGATCTGCTCGGTTTCGGAATCGTGATTCCGATATTGCCGCTCTACGCCGAGAAGATGCATGCCACCGACTTCGAGACCGGCATCCTCCTCGCCATCTACTCGGTGATGCAGCTCTTCTTCTCGCCCATCTGGGGGCGGCTCTCGGATCGCGCCGGCCGCCGTCCGGTGCTGCTCATCTCGATCCTCGGCTCGTGCGGCTCGCAGCTCGGCTACGCGCTGGCGCCCTCGTTCTGGTGGCTGGTGGTCGCGCGCGGATTTGCCGGCGTGTGCGGCGCCAACATCACCGCCGCGCAGGCCTACATCGCCGACGTCACCGACGAGAAGAGCCGCGCCGCCGGCATGGGCATGCTCGGCGCCGCGATGGGCCTCGGCTTCATCTTCGGGCCCGCGGTCGGCGGCTTTCTCTCGACGCGCTCGGCGAACCTGCCCTTCTTCGTCGCCGCCGCGCTCGCCGCCGTCAACTTCGTCTCGGCGCTCGTGATCTTGAAAGAGCCGCGCCCGGCCTCCGAGCGCACGCGCGCGCGCACGCTCACCTGGGCGGGCCTGGTGCGCACGGCGACGACGCCGCGCCTGTTCACGCTGATGCTGCTCTTCCTCGTCGTCACCTTCGGCTTCGCCAACCTCGAGGGCACCTTCTCGCTCTTTCTCGAGCGCCGCTTTCACTACGGCCGCCGCGAGACCTCGTACATGTTCACGTACATCGGCGTGCTCATGGTGATCGTGCAGGGCGGCCTGGTGCGCCGCCTGGTGCCGCGCTTCGGCGAGCAGAAGCTGATCGTCCTCGGCACGCTGCTCATGGCCATCGGCATGTTCTTGACCGCGCGCTCCTACGATCTGTCATGGCTGCTCCTAGCCATCGCCGTCATGGCGCTGGGCAACGGGCTCAACACGCCGTCACTCTCGTCGCTGATCTCGCGCGCGGCGTCGGGCGATCATCAAGGCGGCGTGCTCGGCGTGTCGCAGTCGATGGGCGCGCTGGCGCGCGTCGTCGGCCCGCTCATCGGCACCTTCGCGCTCGGCTTCGGTCTCGGCGTGCCCTACGGGCTCGGCGGCGTGACGCTGCTGGTGGCCTGCGTGCTGGCGGTCCTGTTCGTGCGTCAGCCGGCTACTGGGTCGTGACGTAGAAGCCGCCCAGGCACATCTCGTCGTCGGTGCCTTCGCCCCAGTTGCGCGCCGTCGTCGAGTCCGAGTTGTCGAAGTGGCACTCGAGGTAGAGCGAGTCGCCCGGCATGAACGTCTTCGGCGTGGAGAAGCCGTACGAGCCCTGCCAGTGGAAGTCCCACTTGGGAATGTCGAGCATGCACTCTTGCGTGCCGTCGGCGTGGATGATCGCCAGCTTCGCCGTCCGCCCGCGCGTGTGCATGTGCAACATGCCCGAGTACATCGTGAGCGGCACGCTCGACGGCAGGATGTTGTTGGTGATGTACGACCAATAGGCGCCGGGCGCGAACGTCCAGTTGTACATCTGATCGGAGACGCCGGCCGGGATCACCATGCTGTGGTTCTGCACCCAATCGGGATTGGTCCACGGCTGAATGAGCGCCTCTTTTTCGACAGTGTCGTCGAGCTTGAAGTCGATCGACGTCTGATCGGGCAGGCCGTTGTTGTTCGTGAGGTTGTAGTGCACCTGCAGGATCACCTTGCTGCCGGCGGGGATCTTGAGGCCGGTGCCGGCGGGGAAATCGTCGCCGAGCGAGCCGGGCGCCCAGGCGCCGAGCCACTGTGCGGAGGCGCCGTCGTTGGGTCCGCCCGGGCCGCCGAAGCAGACGTAGCCCGGCGCCGGATCGGCGTCGTCGAGCTGCTGATAGGCGGCGACGTCGGCGGCGGCGGCGAGATAGGC
>DASXOU010000619.1:0-6835 GCA_036494045.1 Polyangia bacterium
AGCGTCGCGTGCAGCGCCAGGCCATCGACGCGCAGCCGCTCGCGCGGCGCGCCGGCCGGCTCGGCCAGCACCGTCACCGACGCCGCGGCGATGTCGATACGTCCCACCGGCGGCGGCCCGTCGAGCGAATCGGCGGGCGTCCTCGACAGCGGCAGCTCCGGCTCGGGCTTGCCGTCGCCGTGCGGCTCGATGGTCGTCAGCGACGTGCGCCCGCCCGCGTCGCGCACCAGCGTCAGCGCCAGCCGCTCGACGGCGAGCACGCCGAAGCGCGGCGTCCCGGCCACGAGCGAGCGCGCCGTCCACGTCACCGAGAGCCCGTCGGCGCGCACGAGCTCGGGCGCCACCGCGCGCAGCGCCGCCGGCGTGCGCACGATCAGGCGATCCACGCGCAGCCCCGAGAACAGCGCCACGTGCGTCGTCGTCCAATCGACGTCGAGCCCGGTGCGGGTCCGCGCCATCGCCACGAGGCGCCGCTTCAGCCACGGCTGATCGAGCGCGCGCACCAGCACCACCAGCGCAAGGATCGCCACGATCGCCAGCCCCGTCAGCGCCCACGCCGCGCGCCGCCCCCAGCGCCGCCATCGCGACGCCACGGCTACAGGCAGCGGCCGAACATTGGACTGGTGCCGGCGATCAGGTTGCACATCCCGTTGAGACACTGGTCGTCCGCCGTGCAGGCCCAACCGGTCGGGCTCTGACACTTGAACGTGGTGGTCGGCGCGCCGACGACCGGCATGCCCGTGCCGCTCAAGCACGCGCTCAGCGCCGGCGACGGCTGCCCCGCCTGGATCTTGGGCAAGCACGCGAGCGCGCCCGAGCCGGTCATGCCGCAATAGAAGTTGGGCCCGAGCGCTTCGTCGTTCGTGCAATCACCGTCGGAGCCGCAGATCTTGGTGCACACCGCCTTGCCCGTCGGACCTTCGCAGGTCAGATCGCCGTAGCACTCGGCCGAGGTCGTGCAGTTGATGATGTCGGGGATCATCGGCACGCAGGCGTTGAAGCTGCTGATCGTCCCGCACGTCATCGCGATGTGCAGCTTCTGCGACAGCGGATCGCAGTCCGACGGCGACGAGCAGCCGTGCACGCACACCGCCGCCGAGCCGCCGAACGCGCCCAGGCCCATCATCGGCACCATGCCCATGTCGTTCTGCGGCGCGACGCACGCCGCCTCGCTGTCGAGCTCGCAGGTGTCGCCGCTGTGCAAGCAAGTGAGCGGGAAGAAGACGCTCGACAAGTTCTTGCAGACACCGTCGTGGCAGGTGTTGTGCGAGAGGAACGCCGGGTTCGAGCCGCGATCGTAGGGCACGCAATCGTCGTCGGTCTTGCACGGCGGCGCGCAAGTGTCGAAGCCTTTGAACTTCGGATCGACGTCACCCCAGTCGTAGCAGCCACCGGCCGTGCAGCCGAGCTTGTCGACGCAGAGCCAGCCGGGAAAGCCGGGCGCGCACGCGGGCGCGTCGGTCTGGGGAAACGCGTCCGACAAGCAGGTGAAACCGGGCAGGCACTCGTTGAACGTCTCCCCCGCCTTGCGATCGCGCACCGGCGTGCAGATCGGCGAGCAGACGTCCGGCGCCGGGATGCTCGTCGGCAGCACCTTGGAGATGCACGCCGAGCCCGGCTCGCAGGCGATGTCGCGCGCGCTGCACTTGCCCTGCACGCAGATGTTGCCCGACGTGAGGAGCCCGTTGCCCATCGTCGCGCCGGTCACGTTCGAGGCGCACTCTGTGAAGATGGGCGAGTCGCAATCCCCGTCGGTGGAGCAGACGGCGTTGAGCGGCAGGCAGACGCCGTCGGGCCCGCTCATCGACTCGAGCGGCGAGTCGGAGATGCGCGAGCACACGAGCGGCTCTGTGCACGGATCGGCCTGCCCCGCCGCCGGCACGCTGCAGCGCGTGAGGCACGCGCCCGACTGCGTGCAGGCGCCGCCGACGCAGGTGGTGACGTCGTTGGGATCGCACGACGGCACGCAAAACGCGCTGCCCACCGCCTGCGCCGCCGAATAGCACATGTAGCCGTCGCCGCAGTCGGCGTCGGCGGTGCGCGACGCGGGATTGCAGAAGAAGACTTCGGCCTCGACCTTCTTGCGATCGTCGATGCAGCCGTGCGAGGCGGCCACGCCGACGGTGAAGGCGAGCACGAAGCCGCACCAGCCGGCGCCGCGCGGAATACGCACGCCCCAAGGCGCGCTCACCAGCGCACCTCGAGGCCCGCGCTCGACGGCGACAGCGACGGCCGCAGCGCCGCGCGCTTGGACGGCGCCTTCTCCTCGTGCGTGGCGCCGAAGATGTCCTGGCGATAGACGAGCACGATCACCGCCGCCGTCAGCGCCAGGCCGGCCGCCGCGCCGAGAAAGACGTCGCCGGCCACGCCCTCGATGAAGCGGGTCTTGGAATCGGAGATGGCGCCCGCGCGCGTCGACGCGGTCGTGGCTTGCAGCGCGAGCGCGTCGAGCACGATGCCGACGACGCCCGACAGGCCCGCGAGCACCGCCAGCGTCGCTGCCGTCGGTGCCGGCCAGGCGCGCCGCTTGGCCAGCGCCGCCAGCGGCACCTTGACCTCGAGCGTCGCCGCCGCCGGCACGTCGATCTCCTTGGCCCAGCCGACGTGGCCCTCCTTCTCGACGCGCAGCGCGTGCGCGCCCGGCTCCACGCCGTCGCGGCGCACCGGCGTCGAGCCCATGAACGCTTCGTCGAGGTAGACCATCGCGCCGCGCGTCTCCGAGGTCACGCGCACCGCGCCGGGCTCGACCTTGGGCTCGAGCAGCTTGTCGGCGGTCGACTGCACGGCGGCGATGAGCTCCTTGACCTTGCCGCCGACGACGAGCTCGAACACGCGGTTCTCCACCTTGCCGGTCTCGATGTCGATGAGGTTCAAGTTGTACGCGTAGTCGTCGCCGCGCTTGCCGAGCGTGCCGACGACCATGCGGGTGACGCCGAGCTCGGTGCCAACGCGGCCGAGGCACTCGGGGTTCGACATGCAATCGGCGGCGGCGCGATCGTCGACGCCGAGCTTGGTCTTGAGCTCCTCTTTGCCCGCGATCTCGTGATCGCCGCGGCGCGCCAGGCGCGAGATCAAGACCTCGGTCAAGTTGTCGGCGAGCTCCTCGTCGACCGTGCCGGTCTTCAAGATGAGGGCCGCCAGCTTGGGGCGCGACGGCTTGGCCGCGGCGCTGCCGGCCAGGCCCGCAGCCACGACGCACAACGCGACCCCCCCGAGCACGGTGCGCATGGCGTCGACGATACCATGCGTCCCGGCCGAGCGGTGCTACGATAGCCTCGTGAAGTGGGGCCTCTTTTTCCTCGTCGCGTGCGTCGCTGGCTGCAGCCGGCCGGCGTGCGCCGGCGTCGATCCCGAGGTCGCGCGCTACGAAGCGTATCGGCAGCCGCAAAAGATCGTCGCGGGCCTCGAGCTCGCGCCCGGCATGCGCGTCGCCGACGTCGGCGCCGGCCGCGGCTTTCTCACCACGCGCATCGCCGCCGTCGTCGCTGCCGGCGGAGCGGCGCGCGGCCGGGTCGTCGCCACCGACATCGACGGCGACGCGCTCGGCGTGATCAAGCGCGATCCGGCGATCGAGATCCGCGTCGTCGCCGCCGATGATCCCGGCCTCGAGCGCGGCGCCTACGATCGCATCCTCGTCGCCGAGGTCGATCAATATCTCCCCGATCGCGTCGACTACCTCTCGCGCCTGTCGCGCGCGCTGCGCCCGGGCGGCTTCATCGCGGTGTCGAACCGCATGGTCTATCGCGCGCCGCTCGTCGCCGCCGCCGCGCGCGCCGGCCTGCGCGTCACCGAGGTCCCGCTCGGCCTGCCCGCGCACTTCTTCGTCAAGTTGGAGCCCGCACGATGAATCGCCTATTCGCTTCTCTATTAATGATGGGGGCCGTCGCGCTGTCCGGCTGCGGCGGCGACTCGGGCGGCGTCAATCCGCCGCAGCTGTGGCTCAACTACAACGGCGACGAGCTGCACGTGAAGCTGCAGCCGATCATGCCCAACCCGTTTTGAGCGCCGGGCCTGGGACCCGGCGGGTCCTACGAAGCCGCGTTCACGCTCGGCGGTCCGATCGTCGCCGGCAGCTGGCACCTCGTCGGTGACGGCGAAGTGTTCGATCCGGTCGACATGACCTTCACGCTCTTGTGGCGCGACGGCGGCGGCGATCATCCGATCGCGACGTGGATGCACCACTTCGATCCGCCGGCCAGCGGCTTCGACGCCGTGCCCTACGAGGAAGATCAGCCCGGCGTCGACGCGCCGGCGAAAAAGGGCGATCTACTGGTGCTGCGCTTTTCCGCCGCCAGCACGTCGACTGGCTCGAACCTGTTCGTCCCCAACGGCGACGGCTCCAACTCGAGCGGCCGCATCCCCAACCTGACGCTGCCGAAGTAACTAGAACGTGTAGTCGACCGTCTCGGTGTCGCCCGGCCCGCAATCGACGCCGGGCGGCGCCTGCAGATACTGCTCGACGTGCAGAAGCCCGTGCGCGACCACCGGCGGCTGGTCGAGCGCCGACAGCGACGTCACCGACAGCATGAAATTCCCCGCCGGCACCGACTGCGCGCCGGCGCTGAGCTCGCAGTTCATGTCGGTCTCGCCGATCGCCTTCCAGTTGGTCACGGTCGCCGGCGAGAACGTGCCCGCCATCGGCATCGGCCCGAGATCGATCGACGCCGAGAACGCCGACGGCGGATTGTCCGACATCGCCGCCAGCGCGAGCATCCAATCGCCGGCCGAGTCGCCGCTCGCCGCCTGCGTCATCACGCCGCAGCCCGACTTTTCGCCCACCGAGTCGTTGAAGTTGCCCGCGAAGTCGACGTGGCACTGATCGCCGCCGCCGCAGCCGCCCGCCGCGATCGCGACCAACGCGAGCGCGATCGCGATCATCCGCGTCGCCGTCATCGCGCCACCGAGAACGTGATCGAATCGGCCAGCGCCGACGGCAACCCGACGTCGTCGATCTCCGGCACGCAGTCATGCTCGCGATCGGAGGTCGGCGTGCGCGGCTGGCCCGGCCCCAGCTTCTCCTCGAGGCTGCCGGTCTCGCCGGTGAGCGTGCGCTCGGCCATCTGCAAGCCGCCGCGCGGCAGCCCGCCGGCGACGGAGACGCACTCGTCGGGCCAGTCGACGATGCGGTTGCCGTTGCGATCGTCCCAGCCGTTGAGCACCAGCTTGTCGAGCCGCGCGATGCGCTCCTGAAGCTCGAGCGCGAGCGCGCCGTTGCCCGCGCGCATGCCCATGAGCTCGAACATGTCGCGCAGCGTGCTCTGCAGGAGCGCAAAACGCAGCGGCGTGTAGGTCACCGACGAGACCGGCGCCGGCGAGCTGCCCCACAACCGCGCCACCGGATCGTAGAAGACCGCCTCGATGCGGTTGTAGACCAGGGCCGCGCGATCGCGATAGCGCGTGTCGCCGGTGGCGAGATAGGTGGCGAAGAGGCCGCGCACCGCCGCGGTGTGCGCGTCGAGCGTGTCGTCGTCGTCGACGGGCGCGCCGGCGGCGACGTCCCATCCGTCCCACGCGCGGCCGCTGGCGTCGGTGAGATGGTCCATCAACAGATTGCCTTCGGCGCGGAGCAGCGCGCTCATGCGCTGCGTGAACGTGACCGAGCCGTCGCCCGGCCAATGGATCGGCAGCGCGTCGAGCGGCGTGGCGTTGACGATCGCGTCGGGCGTGTTGTTCGAGTAGAGCTCGAGCCGCGAGCCGAGCGTACGCAACACCGTGCGCAAGCCGAGGATGGCGTAGGCCACCGATGGCGTGGCGATGGTCGTGCCGCGCGTCGGCACCGAGCCGGTCATGGTCACGTCGTCGACGAGGAGCCCGCTCTCGGGATCGCCGTGCAGGCGATCGAGATCGATGAGCGCCACGCGCATCATGGCGAGCGCGCGATCGTGCAGCGTGAGCTCGGCGTCGGCGCGCTGATCGTCGGCGGGGAACGGGTCGCCGTCGAAATAGGCGAGCGCCGGCTGCGCGCCGCCGACGTCGGCATTGTTGGTGTCGGTGAGCGCGTAGAACTCGGCGTAGCCCATCGCCAGCCCGACGAGATCGAGCAGCGACGAGTCGGCCGACGCCAGCGTGTACGCCGGCCGCGGAAAGCCGCTGCCGTCGTCGCTCTCGCTGACCGCGACTTGTCCGGGGAACCAACGCAGCGGCGCCGCGTAGTCGTAAGCCAGCGCCGCGCCGAGGGTCGAGAAGCTGCCGAGCGTGACGCCGTCGGCGGTGCTCAGCCTGGTCAGCCAATCCTCGGCGCGGTTGTCGACCTCGCTGATGAACATCTGCGCCTGAAACCCTTCGATGTCGCTCGAGCCGAGAAAGGTGCCGGCGGCCGTGGCCGCGCCGCTGTCGTCGGCGCCGACGATCGTGTTGCCGGGCGTGCCGACGTTCGCCAGATCGGCGTCGGCGACGGTCGAGACTCCCGCCTCCGTCGAGTCGTGCATGACCTGCAGGTAATTGAGGACCCACAAGCCGTACTTCCACGCCGAGAATCCGTCGGCGCCGGGCGTGATGATGGGCTCGATCTGCGCGCCGCGATCGACGAGGTGCAGCGTGGTCGCGTCGCACTCGTAGTCGGCGCAGCCGAGCGCGCCGCTCGCGCCCGGATCGTCGTCGGAGCTGATGGCGCAGTTGAGATCGACGCTGCCGGTGGGCGCGATCGTCGGATCGAAGCTGGCAAAGACGTGCAGCGTCGGCCACAGGCCGGGCCAGCCGAGCGGATTGTTGGCGCCGTTGGCCGGGCTCGCCGGAAAGGTGCCCGGTGCGAAAACGAAGCGATCGAGCGCGTTCGAGCCGGCCGCGAAGTGCTGCACGAGCGCGGCCAGCGCGGCGCTCGCGCCGGGGCCGCCGG
>DASXOU010000620.1:0-2052 GCA_036494045.1 Polyangia bacterium
CGGATGGCGGCGAGCGGCTTCATGCCGAGCGATACCATCTTGGCGAACTGCTTGACCTGCTCGCCGTGCGGGCAGACCGCGGCGTCGCTGCCGAAGGCGAGGTTCACGCCCTTTTGCAGCGCGCGGCGGAACATGGCGTCCTCGCGCGCCTTGGCCGCGGCCGCCTTGGCGACGACCAGCGGCGGCGCGCCATTTTTCCGCATGCGCTCCTCGAGACACAAGGTGGGCGTGAAGGTCAGCCACGCGCCCTTCTTCTTCATGAGGTCGAGCCCTTCGTCGTCGATGAAGGTGCCGTGCTCGATGCTGTCGATGCCGGCGCGCAGCGCGCGCTTGGCCGCCTCGGCGCCGTGCGCGTGCGCGGCCGTCTTGCGCCCGAGCGCGTGCGCCTCGTCGACGAGCGCGTCGAGCTCGGCTTGCGTGAGCTGCGGCGAGTCGATGTTGTCGGTGAGCGAGAGGACGCCGCCCGAGGCGCACACTTTGACGACGCTGGCGCCGTGCATGATCGTGTAACGCACGGCCGAGCGGATCTGATCGGGGCCGTCGGCGACGCCCATCGTGAAGTCGCTCTCCTTCAGGAGGCCCTGGCGATAGCCGGCGCCGTCGTCGCAGTGGCCGCCGCGCGCGCCGATGGCGTAGCCGGCGACGAGCATGCGCGGGCCGGGCACCTTGCCTTCGTCGATGGCGTTGCGCAGGCCGACGTCGATGAAGTGATCGCTGCCGACGTCGCGCACGAAGGTGAAGCCGGCCATGAGCGTGCGGTGGGCGCGCTCGACCGATTCGATCGCGCGCTGCGCGATCTCCTTCTTGAAGTAGTCGAGCTCGTCGCGGTTCCAGTCGTCGGTGGCTTCGCCGCTCAAGTGCGTGTGCGCGTCCATGAGGCCGGGCAGGAGCGTGACGTCGCCGAGATCGATCACCTCGGCGCCGGCCGGCGGCGTGGCGCGCGCGCCGACGGCGGTGATCTTGTTGCCGTCGACGACGACGAGGCCGGGCGCGACGATCGCGTCCGACTTGCCGTCGTAGAGACGCGCGGCGCGGAGAACGAGCGGCTTTCCGACGGCGTTGCTGGCGAGCAGCAGCGAAATGACGAGGGCGGGCACGCGCATGCGCGAACTGTACATTCGCCGGCACGGGCGCCACAATGCCGCGTTTCGATGAAGCGCCCGTCGCAGAGCCAGCTCATCATCCTCGGCCTTTTGGCCGGCATCGTCGCCGGCGCCATCGTCTCGCGCGTGGCGCCGGCGCGCGCCGAGCTGTTTCGCCCGTTCGCGTCGCTGTTCCTCAGGCTCATCAAGATGATCGTGGCGCCGCTCATCTTCGCGTCGCTGGTCGCCGGCATCGGCGGCGCCGCCGCGCACGGCCGGCGCATCGGACGCATGGGCGTGCGCGCGATCGTCTACTTCGAGGTGGTGACCGCGTTCGCGCTCGTCGTCGGGCTGGCGGCGGTGAACCTGACCCACCCCGGCGTCGGTGTGACGCTGCCGCCCGCAGGCGCCGCGCCGACGGTGGCCGCGCATCCGCAGAGCTGGGACGAGATCCTCCTGCACGCGGTGCCGGAGTCGATTGCGCAGGCGCTGGCGCAGAACGACGTCCTGCAGATCGTGATCTTCGCGCTCGCGTTCGGCATCGCCGTCGGACGCATCGGCGACAAGGGCAAGCCGATCGTCGCGTTCATGGAGAGCGTGACCGAGGCGATGTTCGTCCTCACCAACGGCATCATGCATTACGCGCCCGTCGGCGTCGGCGCGGCGATCGCGTACACCGTCGGGCGCGGCGGCCTCGGCGTCCTGTGGCACCTCTTGGCGCTGGTCGGCACGCTCTACGGCGCGCTCGTCGTCTTCCTCGTCGCGGTGCTGCTGCCGGTGGCGCTGATCGCGCGCGTGCCGTTACGCCGCTTTTTGGCCGCCGTGCGCGAGCCGGCGCTGATCGCGTTCTCGACGGCGTCGTCGGAGGCGGCGCTGCCGCGCGCGATGGAGACGATCGAAGCGATGGGCGTGCCGCGGTCGATCGTCGCGTTCATCCTGCCGCTCGGCTACAGCTTCAACCTCGACGGGT
>DASXOU010000621.1:0-2858 GCA_036494045.1 Polyangia bacterium
CGATTCGTACACGCTGCACAACCTTTTGTACGGCGCGGTCTTCAATCATCGGCTGGCGGGGACCAAGACCAATTGCCAGACGGTGGTGACGACCAACTTCCAGATGACCGCGACCGACTTCTCGACGTGGAAGATGGTGACCATCCGTCCGCCGGCGGCGGGCGAGGCGACCACCAAGTTCTACGACCTGCCGACGTTGCGCTCGGCGACGGAGCTGGTGGTCAACACGCCGCATCCGGGATTTTTCACGACGCCGGCGTTCAACGCCAATTGGCCGACCAACACGTCGAACCAGATGCGCGTGACGCTCAATCAGTCGCTCATCGTCGCCACCGGCATGGCCATCGACGGCAACGACACCACGTCGCCGCCGACGACGCCGGGGCTCGACGCCACGCACTCGGCGCCGGGCAGCGCGTGCTACGGCTGCCATCAGCTGCTCGATCCGACGCGCTCGATCCTGCAGAGCACGTACTCCTATTATTACTACCCGCAGTCGGATCCGACGATGGTGTCGCAGAAGGGGCTGTTCGCGTTCCAGGGCGTGGTCAAGCCGGTCGCGACCATCGACGACTTCGCGGCGACGCTGGCGACGCATCCGCTGGTGCCGGCGGCGTGGGCGCAGAAGCTGTGCTACTGGGTCAACTCGTCAGCGTGCGCGACCGATGATACGGAGTTCCAGCGCGTGGTCGGCGTGTTTCAGTCGAGCGGGCTGCAATGGAACGCGCTCGTGCACGAGCTTCTGACGTCGCCGATCGTGACCAACACCGTCGAGACGCGCACGACCGCCGAGAACGGCGAGGTGGTCGCGGTGTCGCGGCGCGATCATCTGTGCGCGGCGCTCAACAATCGGCTCGGGCTCGTCGACGTGTGCGGGCTCGACGTGGTCAATCCCAAGAAGGTCACCAACAACATCCCCGCCATCGTCGGCGGGCTGCCGTCGGACGGTTACGGGCGCGGCTCGCCGATTCCGGTCCTGCCCAATCAGCCGACGCTGTTCTATCGCGCGGGCATCGAGAACATCTGCGAGGCGGTGTCGCAGATGGTGATCGACGCGGCGCCGACGGCGGCGCAGCCGAGCGCCAAGGTCTGGTCGTCGTCGTCGCCGAACGCGGCCATTGCGGATTTCGTATCGACGGTGATGGCCCTGACGTCGTCCGATCCGCGCGCGTCGGCGGCGAACCAGATCCTGACGCAGCACTTCACCGCGGCGCAGGCGCAGGGCGCCTCGGCGTCGGACGCGCTCAAGTCGACGTTCGTGACGGCGTGTCTGGCGCCGTCCGCGATCGGGATCGGGTTGTGAGGAGAACGACCATGATGATCAATCGTCGACAGGCTCTCATGTCCGCGCTCTTCGGCGCCGGCTACGTCGGCTTGCGCGCGCTCGCCACCGGCTTGCCGGCGAGCTTCCTCTTGAACCCGCGGCGCGCGCTGGCGGCGACGACGACGGCGAACGCGTGCGCGGGCAAGGCGCAGTTCATCATCCTCGCCACGTCGGGCAACGGCGATCCGATCAACGCCAACGTGCCCGGCATGTACGACGATCCGAACATCACGCACTCGGCCGATCCGTCGATGGCGGCGACCAAGCTGACGATCGGCGGGCAGCCGTACACGGCGGCGGCGCCGTGGGCGACGTTGCCGCAGAGCGTCCTCGATCGCACGACCTTCTTTCACCTCATGACCAACACGCCGGTGCATCCGAAGGAGCCCGACGTGCTCAAGCTGATGGGCGCGACCTATCAGTCGGAGATGCTGCCGTCGGTGCTGGCCAAGCAGCTGGCGCCGTGCCTGGGGACGGTGCAGACGCAGCCGATCACCATCGGCGCCACGTCGCCGTCAGAGGGCCTCGTGTTCAGCGGGCAGGCGCTGCCGATCATTCCGCCGTTGTCGCTCAAGGACACACTGGCGTCGACGCCGGGGCCGCTGACCAATCTGCAGGCGCTGCGCGATTCCACCCTGCAGCAGCTCCACGATCTGTACAAGAACGGCGCCAGCCAGTCGCAGCGCGCGTATCTCGATGCGCTCATGACGTCGCAGCAGCAGGTGCGCAACATCAACCAGAACCTCTTGAACGCGCTGTCGACGATCAAGGACAACACGATCACGTCGCAGATCACGGCGGCGCTGACGCTGGTGCAGATGAAGGTGACGCCGGTCGTCGCCATCCACATCCCGTTCGGCGGCGACAACCACCACGATGCCGCGCTGGCGACGGAGACTTCGCAGACCGTCTCCGGCGTGGCCGCGATCGGCAGCCTGATGTCGCAGCTCGCCTCGGCGGGCCTCTCCGATCAGGTCACCTTCCTCTCGCTCAACGTCTTCGGCCGCACGCTCGGCCCCGTCAACACCGACGGCCGCCAGCACAACGAGAACCACCAGGTCTCCATCGCCATCGGCAAACCCTTCCGCGGCGCCGTCATCGGCGGCGTCGCCCCGATGGCCGGCGACTACGGCGCCCTCAACATCGACTCCAAGTCCGGCGCCGGCTCATCGGGCGGCGACATCGCCGCCATCGACACCCTCGCGTCGTTCGGCAAGACCACCCTCGCCGCCGTCGGCGTCGACGCCACGACCATCAACACCGTCATCACCTCGGGCACGGTGATCAACCCCGCGCTCGCATAACTCGTAGGCGCGAGGGCGGACGCGGGGGATGGCAGTGCGCCATACCGGCGTCGGAAAACGGCGCAGTCCGTCCGCCTTCGCGGACGGTGCGCCTCCATCGGTCTCACCTATGTCGCGCTTACGCGCGACGCGAGCCCTCTACGCTGCCGGTCTGTCGCACTGCCATCCCCGCGTCCTCGCTGCTCGTGTGACTCGAGGTATCCCAGGCGCACCGAGGCCGTGCGTGCATG
>DASXOU010000622.1:0-4651 GCA_036494045.1 Polyangia bacterium
GTTTCTGGTGCTCGCGATCGTGGCGGTCATGATGTCGCTGGTGCGCCGCGACACGCTCGATACAATCTGAGGGTGACCTCGCCGACGGCGCTCGAGCTCTTGCAGATCCGCTTGGAAGGCGCGGACGGTATCCACGTCGCGTGCGCCGAGGAGGGTCAGGCGTTGTGCCTCGGCGCCGACGTGCCCGAGCCCTTCGCACGAGAGCTGCGCACGATCTTCGCGAACGCGTGCGCCTCGGTGGATCCGACGCATCCGCCAGTTGCGCTGGCCCGCGACGACGACGGGATCGTGATCCGCGGCGGACCGAGCTACCTCATCGAGGAGGGCGCGCGCTTCGTCACGGACGTTCACATCGTGCGCTCGGATCGATCGCGCGGCGAACGCTTGCGCGGCGCCAACCCCGGCAACTGGCACACGGTCGAGTGGACCGAGCTCCTCGACGGCGCACTCGGCCCGTGGACGATCGCAACCATCGACGACCGCGTGGCATCGATCTGCCACACGCCGCACGCGATGACGGCGCGCGCCGCGGAATGCGGAGTCTGGACGCATCCCGATTTTCGCGGATGCGGCTACGCGGCGGCGGTCACGTCCGCGTGGGCCGAGCTCGTGCGCCCCTCGGGCCGCTGGCTCTTCTACAGCACCGACGCGGCGAATCTGTCGTCGCGGCGAGTCGCCGAGCGGCTCGGCCTGCGCACCCTCGGCTGGACCTGGCATCTCGATCGCGCGCGCCCCGACGACAACATCCATCCGCTCAGCCGCTTGCGATCACCCAAACTTGATTGAGCACCTTTCCCGCATCCGAGTCTTTCCCGACGGTCGGGAGGCGAGCGCGGGCGAGGCCGCAGCTTACGCGTCGAATTCGAGCGGAAGGCGGATCGTGAATAGATTGCCGCTCGCTTGCGGCTTGATGGTGATCGATCCGCCGTGGCCCTTGACGATCTGCTTGGCCACCGTCAGCCCGACGGCGCCGCGCGAGCGCGGCGAGCCGATGTGGAACGCCTTGGCCGTCTCGGCGGCGGCGATCGGCGGCGCGCCGTCGACGATGGTGACCTCGGCCTGCTCGCTCGCCGCGTCGGTGCGCGCGGCGATGGTCACCACCGAGCCCTTGACCGACGACACCACCGCGTTCTCCACGACGGCGACGATGGCCTCGGTGAGCGCGTCGCCGTCGACGGCCCAGCGCGCGTCCCCTCCTCCGCCGTCCTGCAGCTCGATGGTGACGCCGCGCTTTTCCGCCTCGGGGCGCACGCGCTCGACGACCGCCGCGAGCAGCGTCTTGGCCTGCACCGGCGTGCGCGCCGACTCGGTCGGCCCGGCGTAGCCGAGATACTGCTCGAGGATCTTGTCGACACGATCGATCTCGGACGCGAGCACCGACAGCGACTTCATCACCTCGGCGCCGGCGCCCTCCTTCTTCATCCGCCCTTCGAGCAGCTCGACGTGGATCGCCATCGAGTTGAGCGGATTGCGCACCTCGTGTGCCATCGCCGCGGCGAGATGCTGTAGCTCTTTCACGGTCATGGGCGATACCCATGACGAGCGCGGCCCCACGGGCCGCGCGACAACGCCGATCTACTGCGCTCGCTTCGCTCGCTCATCGCGCCCCCCTACTTGCCGTCGAGTCCATACTCGGCGAGCTTGTTGTACAGCGAGCGGCGCGAAATTCCGAGCACCTCGGCCGTGATCTTCTTGTTGCCCTTCCGCGCCTCGAGCGTGCGCAGGATGATCTCCTTCTCGGCGTCGCGCATGGTGGCGCCGAGCGGAATGCGAATCACGTCTTCCACCGGACCGGCGCGATAGATCATCTGCGGCAACAGCTCGGGATCGAGCGACGCGCCGCGCGCGAGCAGGACCGCCTGCTCGATGACGTTGCGCAGCTCGCGGACGTTGCCCGGCCAGTGGTAGCCCTCGAGGAGGCGCTGCGTCTCGGCGGGCACCACCTGCATCGTCTTCCGATAGTGCTGCGCGAACTGCGCCATGAACTCGGTGGCCAAGAGCGCCACGTCCTCGCGACGCTCGCGCAGCGGCGGCAGGTTGATCTGCAGAATGTTCAATCGGTATTAGAGGTCTTCGCGGAAGACGTTCTCCTCGGTCATCTTCATGAGGTCGCGGTTGGTCGCGGCCACCACGCGCACGTTGGCCTGGCGCTCCTTCTTGCCGCCGATGCGCATGTATGCGAACGACTCGAGCACGCGCAGCAAGTTGATCTGCGTGCGCTCGTCCATCGTCGATATTTCGTCCAAAAAGATCGTTCCACCGTCGGCGAGCTCGAACTTGCCTTCCTTCTTGTCGACGGCGCCGGTGAACGATCCGCGCTCGTGGCCGAACAGCTCCGAGGCGATGAGCTCGCGCGGAATCGCGCCGGTGTGAACGGCGACGAACGGCCCGGTGGCGCGCTTGGAGCGCATGTGAATCGCGCGCGCGACCAACTCCTTGCCGGTGCCGCTCTCGCCGGTGATGAGCACGGTCGCGTCGGCTTGCGCGGCCAGCTTGATCTTCTCGAACACGTTGTGCATGACGCGCGAGCGCGCCATCATGCCTTCGAAGAGCACGACGCCGGATCGTCCGACCGCCAAGAGCTTGTTGGGCAGATAGTCGGGGCGGCCCTCGAGCAGCGTCTGCACTCGCTCGCGCAGCTTCTTCGGATTGACGGGCTTTCTGATGTAGTCGCTGGCGCCGCGCTTGAGCGCGGAGACCGCGGTCTTCACCGTCGCGTGACCGGTGATGAGCACGATCGCCGTCGCCGGCGCGGCGTCGTGCACGAGCTTGGTGAGCTCGACGCCCGATTTGCCGGGCAGCAACAGATCCGTCAGCAACAAGTGATACGTGTCGGCCTTGAAGCGCTCGAGCGCATCCTCGGCCGAGTGCACGATGTCGACGTGGTAGCCGTCCTCGCGCAGGATCTCGGCGAGGCCGCCCGCCGTCTCCGGCTCGTCATCGACGACGAGCACCTTCTTGGCGCCGGCGACGGAACGGGACGCCGCATCGCCGGGAGCGACGACGGTAGCAGTCGCGACCGAATCTTCGGGCATGGTCTCGGTTGTAAACATTCGGCATGCGCATGCAAGCCAAAAATGCACATAGCGTCCTGGCAGGATTTGCCACGGCGGTAAGAGCGCGGGATTCCATGGCCGTCGATCCCGCCCAGTGCGCGCGCCGAGGCGGCGACGGAAGGGCGCCGGTTCATTCGGTTACACCCGCTGCCGGCGCGATGAGCAAAACGTGCATCGTGGATTCGCCCGCGCGCGCATAAAGCCAAGTCATTTCGCAGCACTGATCCCGCGGGCACGGGGGGCACGAAATCTGCACAACGGGCATCGTCACCAAACCGAGGAGCCTCGCGAATGGAAACCAGCCAGAACGACGCCGGCGCCAAGGTCGGCGAAAATTTCGATGAGCTGCGCGCGGCGCTCGGCGACCGCGTCCACGAGATCCGCGACACCGTCGGAAACTACGTCGACGCGCATCCGGTGCAGTCGATCGGCATCGCGTTCGGCGTGGGCTACCTGCTTTCGGGCGCGCTCTTTTCGCGCACCACGTTTCGCGTCGCCAAGCTGGGCGGGCGCTTCGCGCTCGGCGGCTTTTTGAAGCAGCTCGCCGCGGGCATCGGCCCCGGCTTGATCGCGGCGGCGCTCGGCGGCGAGCGCGCGCCGGCGGGGGAACGGAGCCAGGAAAATCGTCATTAGGCAGGGCATAGCAGCGCAACGACACCACAGGGAGGCGCACATGGCACTCAGAAAGCTGCAGCCCACGGAGCTCGAGCCGGCGATGCCGCTGCCGGCGCGCGAAGGTCCGCTCAGCGTCGTCGAGGAGCATCGCCTGTCACGTCGCTGGCGCACGCTCGAGGACGAGACGGCGCTCGCGCGCCTGGTGCAGACGCACCTCGGCCTGGTCATCCGCATCGCGATGGAGTTCCGCCACTCGGGGCCGTCGATGGAGGATCTGATCCAGGAGGGCAACCTCGGGTTGACGATCGCGGCGCGGCGGTTCGATCCGTCGCGGCAGACGCGGCTGGCGACCTATGCGACCTACTGGATTCGCGCCTGCATGCTCGAGCACGTGGTGCGATCGCACGGTCCGGTGCGCATCGGCACCACGCGCTCGCAGCGCAAGATCTTCTTCGGGCTCGGACGCGCGCGGCGCAAGCTGGAGCGCGAAGGCGAGCAGGCCGATACGGAGTCGCTGGCATCGGCGCTCGGCGTCGAGCGCTCGGACATCGAGTCGATGACGCCGCGCCTGACCGGGCACGACGTGTCGCTCGATGCGCCGCGCGCGACCGACGATCGTCGCGAGGTCGGCGCGCTCATCGCCGAGGATTCGCCGAATCCGGAGGACGTGGTCGCCGGCGTCGAGGAAGACGACTCGCGCAAGTCGCGGCTCAACGAGGGCTTGAAGGTGCTCGATCCGCGCGAGCGCGCGATCATCAAGGCACGCCACATGCGGCAGCGGCCGGCGACGCTGGCGTCGCTCGGCAAAAAGTTCGGCATCTCGCGTGAGCGCGTGCGCCAGCTCGAGCTGCGCGCGAAGGCCAAGCTGCGCGTCTTCTGCGGCGTCCACACCGACGCCCCGCCGATCGAAACCTACGCGTAAGAATCCGCAACAAGCAACAGGGAGATCAAGAGATCAGGAGAACCAACAATTGTTGGAC
>DASXOU010000623.1:0-4782 GCA_036494045.1 Polyangia bacterium
CGCGCCGGCAGGATGACGCGCTCGAGCTCGGAGAAGGGCAGGGCGAGCCCTTCGAGCTGATCGATCGCCTCGCGCAGCCGGCCGACGCCGCCGCGCGCCGAGCCGACGCCGTGCCAGCGCGGCAAGAAGCGCCCGAGCACCGCGGCGTCGACGGGCGCGACCTCGTTGCGCAGCCGCGCCAGCGTGTCGCGGCGAATGAGCCGAAGGACGTCGGGGTCGCACAGCTCCGCGCCCGAGCCGCCGGGGCGGAGCTCGCCCTCGTACAATTTGCCGTCGGCGACGAGCGCGCGCAGCACCGACGCGATCTGCGCGGGCAACAGGCCGAGGCGGCGCGCGACGTCGCGGCCGTCGGCGGCGAAGGGGCCGTGCGTGCGCGCCCAACGCGCCACCAGCGCCTCGAGCGGCGCCGTCGCCGGCTCGAGGAACACCGCGGCGACGCCGGCCGGTAGCGCCACGCCGAGCGCGTCGCGATATTTGGCCGCGTCCTCGACGGCGATCCAGCGCGCCTCTTTGGCGATGCGCACCGAGAGCGCGCGGCCGCTGTCGACGAGCGCGGCGGTCAGCGCGCGCACGTCGCTTTCTTCGGGGTCGACGCGCGCGGCGAGCTCGGCTGGCGTCAGGTCGCCGACGCGCCGCAAAAGATCGTGCACGGCGTCGGCGTGGCGCGCGCGCCGCTCGGGCGACAAGCCCTGCAGATCGTTCTCGACGTCGGCGATCGCCTGCGGCTCGAGCAGCTCGCGCAGCTCCTCCTGCCCGAGGAGCTCGCGCAGAAGATTGCGATCGAGCGTGAGCGCCTGCGCCTTGCGCTCGGCCAGCGGCGCATCGCCTTCGTACAGATAGGCCGCGACATAGGCGAACGCGAGCGATCGCGAAAACGGCGAAGCGCGCGGCGTCTCGACCTCGACCACGCGCACCTCGCGCCTTCGGATCTTGCCGAGCAGGTCGACCAGCGCCGGCACGTCGAAGACGTCGTGCAGCACCTCGCGAAACGTTTCGAGCACGATGGGAAACGCGGGATGCTGCAGCGCGACTGCGAGCAGGTTCTGCGCGCGCAGCCGCTGCGACCACAGCGGCGTGCGCTTGCCCGGCCGATTGCGCGGCAAGAGCAGCGCGCGCGCCGCGTTCTCGCGAAAGTGCGTGGCGAAGAGCGCCGAGCGCTGAAGCTCGCGCAAGACCAGCTCCTCGACCTCATCGGGCTCGGGCACGAGGTGCGCGCGTTCGGGCGGCGCGTCGCCGTCCGGCGCGGCGCCGTCGTAGGTGCTGGCGAAGCGGAGGACGATGCCGTCGTCGCTCCACAGGCTCTGCACGTCGAAGCCCGACGCGTGCGACAGCCGCGCCTCGAGCGCGAGCGCCCACGGCGCGTGCACGCGCGCGCCGAACGGCGACAGGATGCAGACGCGCCAATCGCCGAGCTCGTCGCGAAAGCGCTCGATGACGATGGTCTCGTCGGTGGGCAGCTCGCCGGTGGCCTCGGCCTGCTCGCGGATGTAGGCGACCAGGTTGCGCGCCGCGCGCGCGTCGAGCTTGTATTCACTCGAGAGCCACGCGATCGCCTCCTTGTCGCGCTTTTGGCCCAGCGTGCGCACGAACGCGCCGAGCGCGCGGCCGAGCTCGAGCGGCCGCCCCGGCCCTTCGCCGCGCCAAAAAGGCATCTTGCCCGGCTCGCCCGGCGCCGGCTTGACGATAACGCGGTCGCGCCCGATCTCGACGGCGCGCCACGACGACGCGCCGAGCAGGAACGTCTGCCCGACGCGCAGCTCGTGCACCATCTCCTCGTCGAGCTCGCCGATGCGCGGCCCCTCCTGGCCGAGGTGCACGGCGTAGAGCCCCCGATCGGGGATGGTGCCGGCGTTGACGATGGCGAGCAGGCGCGCGTCCTTGCGCGCCGAGATCTCGTCGCGCGCGCGATCCCACACGATGCGCGGCCGCAGGTCGGCGAACGCGTCCGACGGATAACGGCCGGCGAGCATGTCGAGGACGCCGACGAACAGCTCCTTGGACAACCCTTCGAAGCTGCGCGCGCGCGTGACCACCGCGAAGAGCGCGTCGACGTTCCACGGCCGCTCGGCCACCATGGCGACGATCTGCTGCGACAAGACGTCGAGCGGGCGCTCGGGCACCTTGATCGCCTCGACCTCGCCGTCGAGCATGCGGCGTGCGACCACCGACGTTTCGAGGAGATCGCCGCGAAACTTCGGCAGCATGGTCGCGTTCGAGCGGCGCCCGACGCCGTGGCCGGCGCGCCCGACGCGCTGGAGGCCCCGCGCGACGCCGCCCGGCGACTCGACTTGCACCACGAGATCGACGGCGCCCATGTCGATGCCGAGCTCCATCGAGCTCGTGGCCACGATGCCGCGCAGCTTGCCCGCCTTGAGCAGCTCTTCGATCTCTTCGCGACTGTGGCGCGAGAGCGAGCCATGATGCGCGCGCACCAGCGTCTCGCCGGCGAGCTCGTTGAGCCGTCCCGCGAGCCGCTCGCACAAGCGGCGGCTGTTGGCGAACACGATCGTCGATTGATGCGCGCGCACCAACTCGAGGAGGCGCCCGTGAATCGCCGGCCACACGCCTTGCCGTTCGTCGCTGGGCCGCTCGTCGGCACGACCGGCGGGCAGCGACGCGGGCGCGAGCGGCGGATTCTCCATGTCCTCGACCGGCACCTCGATCGACAGGTCGAGCCGCGGCTTCTCGCCGGCGTCGACGATGGCGACCGGGCGCGGCTTGCCGCCGATGCTGCCGCCGAGGAAGCGCGCGATCGCGTCGAGCGGCCGCTGCGTGGCCGACAGGCCGATGCGCTGCGGATCGCGCCCGGTGAGCTCGACCAGCCGCTCGAGCGAGACCATGAGATGCGCGCCGCGCTTGCCGGGCGCGAGCGCGTGGATCTCGTCGACGATGACGGTGTCGACCGAGGCCAGGATCGCGCGTGCCTGCGCCGCCAGTAGCAGGTACAGCGACTCGGGCGTGGTGATCAGGATGTCGCCGGGCGCGCGCGCGAGTTGCCGGCGCTGCTTCTCGGGCGTGTCGCCGGTGCGCACGCTGACGCCGACGGAACGCAGCCGCGCGCCCAGCCCCTCGGCGGCGCGCGCGATGCCGGCGAGCGGCGCGCGCAGGTTGCGCTCGACGTCGTAGGCGAGCGCCTTCATCGGCGAGATGTAGAGCACGCGCACGCCCGGATCCGCCGTCGGTGGTAGCTGGGTAACGCGGTCGAGGCAGGCGAGGAACGCCGCCAGCGTCTTGCCGCTGCCCGTCGGCGCCAACAGCAAGGTGTGCTCGCCGCGCGCGATGTGCGGCCAGCCGCGCGCCTGCACCGGCGTCGGCGCGGCGAACGCGTCGGCGAACCACGCGCGCGTGGCCGGCGCGAACGCGTCCAGCGGCCGCAGATCAGCTCGTTTCGCCACGATCATCGATCCTACTGATTTAAGTCTGCGCGACGAGGAATTCTTCGGAATTGTCGGGCGGGCGCAGGCCGTCGCTGCGGCCCGCGAAGTAGCGGTCGCCGAGCGTGGCGGCCGACACGTGCTCGACGCGGCGAAACCCCGCCGCGCGGGCCAACGCCAGCATCTCCGCCGGCGTGAAGTAGCTGACAAAGGGCGTCCCGGTGGCGCGCGCGCCCTTGTCGGCGCGCTCGAGCCACGGTCGCAGCTCCGGCGGCGCCAGGTCGAGCGGCAAGAGGAACGTCATCGCCAGCGTCGAGCCGGCGCCGAGCGCCGCGATCTTTTGTAGCGTGGACGCGATCGCGTCCTTGGTCAGATACATGCTGACGCCGGTCGAGGCGATCACCGCCGGACGCGTGGCGTCGAAGCCGGCCGCAGCCAGCGTTTGCCACCAGTCGGCCGCTTCGAAGTCGACCGGCACCAGCCGCAGAAACGACGGAACGCCGAAGCCGAGCGTGTCGAGACGCCGGCGCTTCCACGCTTGCGGGCCCGGCCGATCGACCTCGAACACGACCAGGCGCGACGCGAGCTCGGGACGTCGCTGCGCGAAGGTGTCGAGCCCCGCGCCGAGGATGACGTACTGCGCGACGCCGCGCGCCGCCTCGGCGGCGACCAGATCCTCGACGAAGCGCGCGCGCGCCACGATCGATGCGCGAAACCAGCGCGTGCCGTTCGGATCCATGTCCGGACGGCGACGCCAGCCTTCGTCGGGCGCTGCGAGCTGGAGCCCAATTTCGTCCTCGAGCACATGCGGCGGCGCATCGACCTCGGCGTGCAGCGCGCGCCACAACGCCACGCGCACGGCCGTGCCGTCCGGCTGCGCCGCTCCTTCGTCAGGCATGATGGGCCGCGGGCTCGGGCGCGCTCGCGTCCGCGCCGACGGGCACGAAGAAGGGCAGCGGCTCGCGCACGAAGCGCACGATCACGGCGCGCAACAGGCGCCGCCCGGCGTGGCGGATCCCGCGCGCGCGCAACGCCACGAACAGCGCGCAGGCGAAGCTGACGCCGAAGTTGAGCGCGAGCATCACGCCGATGCCCGACACCGCGGCGAAGAAATGCGGCGCGCCGAAGCCGAGCGAGCAGCCGGCGAGCGCCAGGCTGCCGGTCGACAACGTCACGTGGCGCACTTCGAGCGGGATGCCGAAGAACCTTCCGACCACCGGCGTCATGCCGAGGAGAAAGCCGACGGCGACGTTGCCGCCGATGCCGGCGACGTTGTGCTGCAGCGTGCGCGCGATCCAGCGCATGGTGCCGTGCCCGACGAGGTTGCCGATGCGATGGTTGGCAATCGCCTCGGGCAGCCGGCGATAGGTGACCCAGTTCTCGAGCCAACCGGCGCCGAGGCTCGAGA
>DASXOU010000624.1:0-9045 GCA_036494045.1 Polyangia bacterium
TCCGCCGCATCGCCGGCCACAAGGACATGCCGAAACTCGTACGCGCGCTACGCGCTCACGAAATGATTGAACGACAGGAGCACGTCGCGTAAAACGAACCCGACCGCCACGGAAATTCAACAACGCGCGGGACATCCCCCGGCGTAAGTGAAACGGGCGATCCAGTGCGCCGCTCCGCTCATCTCGGTAAACCACACTCGCGTCGATGACCGCCTGAAAAAGCGCCCCGACGGATGCAACCGTCGAGGCCGCTCGCTGGGCGGTCAGCGTGGATAGGACACACTGACATGGATGACTCTACCATCGCCACTCTTGAGAAGACACGGGCGCATGCGCGCCGCCTTCACCAACATCGGCTCGCTGTCGTTGCGCTGTGTCGCCCGGAACAGGACGGATGCTGCTCGGCTCCGTGGCATCACCAACCGTGCCCTGACGTGGGCAAGCGTCCTCTCGTCAAAGGCTATCCACGATTCGCCGTCGACAAGCGGTCGTGGTGTGAGATCGAGGCCGAGTTAGTTCGGTTCTCGCAGAACGCGACTGACTTGCAGTCGGGGCCGTGTCGGTGCTCATCGCATCGCACCACGTCGTGCGCGTTGCAGCCGCGCACCTCGTACGAAAGAACGGCACCCCAAGGCCCCGTCGTCTGGAGGTCGGGGCGCACGACGACCGTGGTCGCGTCTTTGTTGCAGCGGTGGTCCGTCGCGAATTGCGCGCGCGCGTCGTCCGTGAAAGCCCCGTAATTGGTTCCGCACCGCGAATACCAACTGGTCACTGAGTGCGGAGGTTGTCGATGTAGATGAGAGACCCTGGAGCCGTCGTGATTCCGATGACAAGCCTGCCTGGCGCGAGGTTTGCCGGAATAGGGACGGTCGTCGTCGCAGCAGCGATGCCCGATGTCATTTGCGCGGAGTAGCAAGGCAGCGTCGGAGCCCAGAGGTCGGTCGTGACGCCGGCGCTGCGGAAGCGAATGTACGGCTGCGTAGTGAACGTGCACGCTGGGTTAGAGGAGACTTCGTAGGCGTAGTCGATGGTCAGTGTCGTCGCCGGGCCAAAGTCGACGTTGTCCTGATAGATCTCGCTGTACCCGCCTTGCGCGAGACAATCGAGGAACAGTTGCCCGTCGGTGGGCATGCCGGACATAGGGTCAAACGCCGTGCCGTGGACGGTGCAAATGGAGTTGTTGCATTCACCCGTCACGTCGCAGTTCGACTCGAGCCAATTCGCCGGACAGACATCATGGAGACCCGTGCCCGGCGCGTTCGGCGGGCAGGGCCCCATCGCTTCGAAGCTGGGATCGATCGGGCCAACCGGTTTCGCGGTGAACGGGACGCTGCTCGTCGCGGCTCCCCCTGTCAGTGTGGCGGTGATCGTTGCCGAGCCCGCGGTCAGGGCGCTCGCGAGGCCGGTTTCATCGACCGAGACGACGTTCGGGCTGTTCGAAACCCAGACGAACGTCTGAGCGGGAGGACTGGTCACGACGGTGAGCGCCTGTGTCTGTCCTAGGTATAGAGATAGTGGACCCGACGGCGAAATGGTCAGGCTTGGAGGTTGGCCGTTGTCACCGATGTGGTGGTTGGCGACACAGCCCGCAGTGGCGGATGCAAACGCCAGCGTCAGGAGGACTCTTCGATTTCGGCTCATTCCTTCTTCTCCTGAATCTGTGTCGCCGTCACCGCTGGGAACCTTACGCTCAGTGGACCAATGAACGTCGCGCGTCGGCCGAGTACGACCCGTTTGGATATTTCAGAAGGTATTCTGTGAGATCACGTCGCGCGCCTTGATCGTCGCCGAGCTTGAACCGGCAAGCAGCTCGGCCGACCAGCGCCTTCTCCGAGGTCCCGTGATAGGAAAGGAGCCTCGTGTAGTCGTCGGCGGCCTCGGCGTATCGGCCCCGTTCCGAGCGAAGTTCCGCTCGCAACAGGAGCAGTTCGGCGCCGCGCGGTACGTTCGGAAGTGAGACCGCGTCGAGCAGCGCAAGCGCCTGCTGCTGCTCGCCCGTTTGCCGCAAGGCTTCGATGCGGACAAGCATGATCTCCTGTGCGAAGTCGCCGTTCGGATGGCTTGATTGGAGTCCGTCGAGGAGCGCGAGGGCCGAGCGCGGATCATGATCTTGTCGAAGTCGTCGAATTGCATTTCCAAGAATCGCGGCTTCGGTTGGCGACGCCGACGTGCTCGCTGGGGGCTCCTCCGTCAGAGGAACAAGCGCGGTTGCGGGACTGCTATCAGTCTCCTCACTGTCGGGGCGGCGCGTGTTTGGTCGCGGCGAGACGATTCGCGTAGTAGCGACAACGACCGGCTTGGGTGGCCCCGGAGGGTTGTCTTGTACAGGCGGCGTTGGCTGTTCGCTTGTCGGCTCCGCGGGACATAGCGAGTGCGTAGCGGCACTCTCGTCCACGAGCTCTCGCGCTTGGCGCGCTTCGTCCGAAGTCCCTCGCTCGAAAGAACCGTCGTTCCACACGGCCCCCGTGTCGATGATTGTCGTTGAACGGGATCCAGCCAGCACGACCTGTGCTCGGCCCGCAAACGCTGCGACGCGAACGGTTCCGTAGCGACGCACAACAACCTCAACCAGCGAGTTCGGCTGCACTGAAATCCGCGCACCTGCCGTCGAAACGTCTGCGGCGCGAGCGCCGGTCGTTAGAATCGCTCGTCCCGAGCGAAGCGAAATCAAACCATCGGCCTCGACGCCGACCTCTGCCGGTCCGATGAAGGATCCGCGATAGCGCAGTGAGTCGTTGACGATACGGCTGATGCCACACGCTGGGACGAGGAACTCTTGTCGCGCGATCGCCGCTGTCGGAGCGTGCGTTCGAGCTCTCATGGCCACCAACACCAGCAGCATCGCCAAGACCGCCGCAATCGGAACCGCGATCAACCATCCACGGGGCTTCTCCGATGGCCCACTCGCGAGCACGGCTCCGATACGCTGCTTTGCCGCCGGGGAAAGGGTCGCCTTCGCGCCCAAGTCGCGGAGAAGATCAAGCGCCGGATCGCGCGCCTCGATCGGAGGCTGTTGGTCCCCGCCGCGCCTCATCGGGACTTCCACCGCGGGTCATCGTGCATCGGTGCCAGAGCGGCTTCGACCGCCTCGACTTCCTCTGGGATCAGTTTTCGTGCGAGACGAGAAAACTCCGCGCGTGCGCGGTGGAGACGCACCCAGATGGTTCCGATCTTGAGCCCTGTCAGGGCGGCAATTGCGTCGCCTCCCAATCCTTCGATCTCCGTCAGGATGAGCATTGTCCGGTTGGTCTCGCGCATCTTGTCGAGCACGCGGTACACCGCGACGGATCGCTGCCGCCGTTCCACCTCTTCGAAGGGCGTTGGCGGCCCGGCGGCCTCATCAATCGCCACCGGCAGGCCGATCCCGAACCAGCGACGGCGACGAGCTTTTCGTCTGTGCTGGCGTACGACGTTTGCCGTAATGCCATACAGCCACGAAGAAAGCGTCGAATCGCCGCGGAAGCGACCTCGCCGGCGATGCACGATCACGAACACCTCCTGAACGACATCATCGACGTCTAGCGCCGGTCCACCTAATCGCGATGCCCAGCCGGCGACGGAGTTGGCGTGCTCTTCGAAGAGCGCGGCCGCGTCGGGCAGTTCTTGGCTCGCGCGATTGAAGCCATCCTCGAATGAGCGTGCCACCGGCTTTCGATACATAGGTGGCCGGTTCAGGCCGAATCCTTACGGGTCATTTCCGGCGTCCGTATGCGACGCCTGCTCGCAACCACACGTCGAACCGCGGGATTTGATTCGAGACGACGGAACCGGCCTCAGTCGCCGATGCGGTCTGCGTGCGCAGCCAGCCAAGGAGCGTCACGTCGACCCAGGGCGTGACATCCCAGCGCGCAATGGACAAACGAGCGCCGCCACCCAGGGCCGGGTCGAATGCGTTGTCGCCATGGTTCGACGAGTAACCCTGTCCTTGAACGAACAGCCATCCAACAAGAGCGTCTGCGTGCAGATCGAGATGGACCACCTTCGACAGCACTTCAAATGTTGGGCCCAAGGTAAGCGCGATTCGATTCCAGGACGCATGCCCGGTTCCCACTTGCAGCTCACGAGTATCTAGTCCAGCCACGCCGATGTGAGCTGCAAGCGGAAAGTGCCGCTTGCCCAGCATCACCTCGCCGGTAGCACCGGCGGCGAACGCGCCGCCAGCGATGGATGCAAGAAAAGAGACCTCGACGTTCCACGCGAGCTGCCACGAATGCTGTGCTGCTTTGGTCATCGTGACTATCGGAGGCGAAAGAACGAACGCAAGGCCACTATCGTTCGCTACGTCAGACTCCCAAGAAGCGATCGTAACGGCGACGGCCTCGGCTCTGTCGTCGCAAGAACCAGCTGCTGGGAGCGATCGAGAACCGATCGTCTTGCCGTCGGAGCCACGCAACTCGACCCTGATCCCTTCCTGTATCTCGCTGACGACAGCATTATCATTCACCGTTGCCGCACGCGAGGGCAGTAGCGACGCGAGCCGCGCTTCTATTGTCGCAGCCTCAGGGCAGTGGCCCACAGCAGAAACGTGTACGAGCGCCGCGATCAGAACGATCACGCGATCATTGTCGCACATTCCGCAGGGTGGTGCCGTAGGCTGCAAGCGCTTCGAGGAGCGCTCGCCGGAGCGCGCGAGCATCGCCCTGCCCTTTCGCGCCGACTCTGAGCGCGGCTAGCACATCAGCGACGGTGAGGATCGGTTTTGGTACGTTGGTACAGTCAGCTTGCGTTTCGATCGTTTTGGGCTCGTCGTCACAGCTCGTCGCCACCATCAAAGTCGTTGTTAGCGACGAGAGTGGACGTCATCGGCACCGTGCGCCGCGTGCGGCCCTTCGGTGTCCGAATTGTACATCCCGACGGTGCGGCGACGCGAATCGCGGAAAACGTTTTCGTCTACGTGGGTGAGCTGCAGGTCCAGGTCGTGCCGGTGCAGGTGCACGCGGGTGGGAGGTTGGGGCAACCGCCGCCACCGTCGGGCGGCGTGGCCTGCAGGCATCGGCCGTTCACGCACGCCGGCGCGGGTCCGGCGCAGACGTTGCCGCAGGCGCCGCAGTTTTCCACGTCCGCGTCGAGATCGGCCGCCGCGCACGGGTCGGCCTCGCACAGCTGCTTGATGCTGACGCCGAGCGACCGCAAGACGTCGATCGCGATCGCTTCGGCCGCCGCGGTCGACGCCGCCGGATCGTCGGCGTAGCTCAAGAGGATCGCGAGCGCCAGGTTCCCGCCGCCGTCGAACTGCACGAGCTCGTAGCCGTTGCCGTAGGGCACCACGTCGCCGACGAACCAGGCGCGCCGATCGATGAGCTCGGTGCCGGCGTTCCACGGCATCCACTCGGCGATGGTGACGCTGAGGTCGACGGGAACCTCGATCGCGAGGCCGACGCTCGTTTGCCACGCATAACCCCATAGCGTGAGGTCGGGATTGGTGAAGATCTCGCCGCCGACGGAGACGCGCACCAGGGGAGTCGCGACCGACGCGGTTCCGGTGATGAACTCGCCCGACCAGGCGGTGATGACGTCGGGCATGTCGCCGAAGGCGAATCCTTCGTAGAGGCCCGCCTGCACGCCGACGAGCGACTCGACGCCGGCGCCTTCATAGGTGAACGCGGCCGCCTGCTGATTCCACAGATCGAAGACTTCGTCGACGCCGCCGATCCCAACGGTACCGAAGCCGCCGCTGGCGCTGATGCCGTGGAAAAAATAGGGATGCTCGACGGCCTCGAGCGGCCTGAGGATGTCGCAGATCTTCGTGCCCGCGGCGGTGAACGACTGCGGCCGCGTGGCCGGGCGCGCGGCGGGCGGCGGCCGATCGCAGCTCGGCTGCGTCGCGAGCTGCTGCTGACAGGCGGCGAGCGTCGCGTCGGTCGCCGCGACGCGGTCGTCGAAGAGCGCCTGCGCCCGGTCGGCGAGGCTCGGCTGCGCCGCGGGAGGGTTGGCGACGCAGCC
Source organism: Polyangia bacterium (assembly GCA_036494045.1). GTDB lineage: Bacteria > Myxococcota_A > Polyangia > Palsa-1104 > Palsa-1104 > JAQBQH01. The sequence continues at coordinate 5,944 of DASXOU010000624.1, forward strand.
GCCGAGCGCGGCGACGGCGAGGCAGAAGACGCCGAAGGTTCTCGTCATGACTCCCTGACGGAGCGCCGCGCGGTTTGTTGCACGCGTCGGCGCCGGTTGCTTGCAACTGCCGGGTCTCCCTGCGATTCTCGATCGATGAGCGCCTGCCCCAGCGACGAGGAGCTGGCCGGCTTCGTCGCGGGCGCGCTCGAGAGCGAGGCGTCGCGCCGGGTCAGCGGCCACATCGACACCTGCGCGCGCTGCCGCGAGGTGGTGGCGCTCGCGCTTTCGCCCGAGCCGGCGCGCGCGCTCGTGGTCGCCGACGGCGCGCGCATCGGGCGCTTCGTCGTCATCGGGCTCATCGGCCGCGGCGGTATGGGCGCGGTCTTCTCCGCGTACGATCCCGATCTCGATCGCAAGGTCGCCCTCAAGCTGGTGCGGCCCGACGCGCGCGGCTCCGAGCTGCAGCTGCGCCTCGTTCGCGAAGCGCAAGCGATGGCGCGGCTGCATCACCCCGAGGTCATCACGGTCTACGAGACCGGCGAGACCGGCGACGACGTCTTCATCGCCATGGAGTTCGTCGACGGCGGCACGCTGCGCGACTGGCTGCGCGAGCGGCCGCGCTCGGTCGCCGAGATCGTCGAGCGCTTCGCGCGCGCCGGTGACGGGCTGGCGGCGGCGCACGCGGCCGGCCTCGTGCATCGCGACTTCAAGCCCGACAACGTGCTCGTCGGCAGCGACGGGCGGCAGCGCGTCACCGACTTCGGGCTGGCGCGCGCCACCGGCGCCGACGGCACGCTGGGCGCCGGCGAAGGTGTCTCGCCCGATTCGCCGCTGCACGCGGAGGTGACGGCGGCGGGCGCGCTCGTCGGCACGCCCGCATACATGGCGCCCGAGCAGCTCGACGGCGCCGCCGTCGACGCGCGCGCCGATCAGTTCAGCTTCTGCGTCGCGCTCTACCAGGCGCTCTATGGCGCGCTGCCGTTTGCCGCCGACAACATGCGGGCGCTGCGCGCGGCGATGGCGCGGAACGAGGTGCGTGCGCCGCCGCGCGGGACGCGCGTGCAGTCACGGCTGCGCGCCGTCCTCGTGCGCGGGCTGCGCGCGCTGCCCGACGAGCGCTTCCCCTCGATGGCCGCGCTCGTCGCCGAGCTGAGGCGGCGCGCGCGCCCGCGCGTTCGGCCGGCCGCGGTCGTGGCCGCGCTCGCGTTCTTGGTCGGCGCCGGCGCGCTCACCGCCTCGTTGGTGGCGCGCGACCGTCGCTGCGCCGGCGTCGCGCGCGAGGCCGCGTCAGCGTGGGGCGCGGCTGAGAGCGCGCGCGTGCACGACGCATTCGCCCGCGCCAAGCTGCCCTTTTTCGACGCCGTGTGGGCGACGACGTCGTCCCTGCTCGACGGCTATGCGCGCGAGCTCGGGCGGCGGCGCGTCGAGGTCTGCGCAGCGACCGAGCTGCGCCGCGAGCAGCCGGAGCCGGTGCGCCAGCTGCGCGACGCCTGCCTGCGCGATCGCCAGCGCGAGCTCGTGAGCTTGGTGGATCTGTTCGCCGCGGCCGACGCCGCGACGGTGGAGCGCGCGCCGCAGATCGCCTCGGCGCTACCGTCGTTCGAGCCGTGCGACGATGTCGAGACGCTGCGCTCGGAGACGCGCTCGCCGCGCTCGCGCCAAGAAGGGCTCAAGGCGGCGGCGCTGCGGCAGCGCCTCGACGCGGCGTGGGCGCGCCAGCAAGTGGGGCACGACCAGGGGCTTGGCGACGAGCTGGCCACGATCGCGAGCGAAGCCAAGGCGCTCGACTACGCGCCAATCGAGGGCGCGGCGCTCTATCGGCTCGCGATGTGGAAGTCGCACGTCGGCGATCTGAAGGCGGCGCAGCCGCTCTTCGAAGCGGCGGCGACGCGCGCGCTGGCGGCGAACAACGACGTCGAAGCGGAGCTGTCGTGGAGCGAGCTGGCGCGCCTGTTCGCCGCCGGGCTCGGCAAGCCCAAGGAGGCGGAGCTGTGGCTCGGTTTTGCCGACGCCGCGGAGAAGCGGCGCCGCGGACACGACGGCTACACCGTCGACACGATCAACACGCGCGCGCAGCTCGAGATCGCCGAAGGCAAGCTCGGCGACGCCGAGAAGAGCTGGGAGCGCGCGATCGCGCTCATCGACGAGCTGCACATGTCGCCGATTCTGCGCGTCGAGTACGAAGGCAATCGCGCGATCGCCCAAGCGCGGCAGTGGCGGCTCGACGCGGCGGAGCCGACGTTCCGGCACGTGCTCGAGGAGCATCGCCGGCTGTTCGGAGACGATCATCCCGACACGGTGACCGCGCGCGAGAATATGGTGCAGCTCCTCAATCTGATGGGGCGCTTTGCCGAGGCGCTGCCGCTCGCCGAGCGCGGCCTCGCCGAGCGGCTCGCCACGCAGGGAGCGAACGGCGGCGACCTTCCCGACGCGCAGCACAACCTGGCCGAGTCGCTCGTCGGTCTCGGGCGCGCGCAAGAGGGGCTCGGCCACAGTCGCGCGGCGCTGGCCATTCTCACGCCGCGCGTCGGCGCCGACAGCCCGGCGCTCGCCGACTATCTCGTGCCCGAAGGCGAGGCGCTCGTGCGCCTCGGTCAGCGCGCCGCCGGGCTGCGCCTGCTCGAAGCGGCGCTGGCCAAGCACGAGGCTGCGCACGACGAGGGGATCGATCTGGCGCCGACCGAGCTGGCGTTGGCGCGCGCGATCGTCTCGGGCGCGCATTCGAGCACGGCGACGGCGCGCGCGATCGCGCTGGCGACGGCAGCGCGCGCCGCGCACCTCGAGGCAGCCGCGCGCTGGGGCGGCAACAATCAGGCGCGCGCCGACGAGATCGCCGCCTTCATTCGGTCTGCGAGCGCAACAGGCCCCCGAGACTGATCTCGAGCTCTCCGTCGATGAGCCGGGTCAGGCTGTCGTAATCGCCCGTCGACAGCGACAGCGTCCCGCCGACGGTGGCGCGAATGGCGCGGGCGAGCGTCGCAGTGCTGTCGGCGAGGCGGCGATGGATCGTCGATCGATTGACGGAGAAGAGCTTGCCCAGCTCCTCCATCGAGACGCCGTCGAGAAAGTGCAGCCGCAAGAGATTGCGCTCGTCGACCAGGAGCGCGGCCAACGCCTGGC
>DASXOU010000625.1:0-5185 GCA_036494045.1 Polyangia bacterium
CCCGGCAATCTTCCCGACGGTGGTTGGAACACGCCCGGCTGTCCGACCGACATGGGCGCCGGCGGCAGCGGCGGCTCCGGCGGTGGTGGCAGCGGCGGCTCCGGCGGTGGCGGTAGCATCGGCTCCGGCGGCGGCGACAGCGGCGGCACCGGCGGCGGCAGCGGCGGCAGCGGCGGCTCGACGGGCGGCGGCACGCCCGGCAGCGGCGGCGGCACCACCGGCGGCCCCGTCATCTTCTCGGTCCCTGTCAGCATCACCTTCCCGTCGCCGGCGCCGATCGGCTCGGTCATCTTGATCGAGCGCGTCACCCTCGGCGGCGCCGCGCCCCACGACTCGCCTCCTCCGCCCGTCTGCTGCACCGGCACGAGCTGCACCACCGGATTCACCGGCACCGACGGCGGCTCCGGCGGCGGCAGCCCCGGCGGCGGCGGCGGCAACACCGGCGTCGGCCCGATCAAATAGGCCGATGCGCGCCGCGCGCTCACTTGTTTTCGCCTGCGTCGTCGCTGCGGGATGCGGTGGTGGCAGCGACGGCGCAGGCGGTCCGCGCCCCAGCGATCACGGCCCCGAAGGCGCATTCTTCGCCGACCTGCCGAGCGGCGCCGCCCAGCTCGCCACCGTCTGCGCGCGCGGCAGCCACGACGCCGTCGCCACGCACTTCTGCGCCGCCACGCCGCCCGCGATCGCCGGCATCACCGATCTCGAGCACGCCGTCGGCCTCTTCGACGGCCCGTCGCCGCCCGCGTTCGCCCTCACCGCGCACTCGACGTCGCTGGTCGTGCGCGAGGTCTCCGCGATCAACCCGCGCGCGATCCTGTTCACGCCGCCGTCGCAAGCGCCGACGACGCAAGCCAACGACGGCACCTTCATCGCCGATCCCGGCTTCGTCGCGCTCGGCTTCGTGCGCGGCTCGCAGCTCGTCGAGGTCATCGCGCACGACGCCCAGGCCAACGCGCTCCACTTCTACCTCGTGCGCTTCCAGCAAGACTGCAACGCCTCGTCCGACGGCTGCGCGCCCGGCCATCTGCTCACGCCCGCCGTCGAGCGCGACTGGCGCTCGGTCACGCTCTACGAAGACGAGGACGTCAAGGACACCGTCTTCGACTGCCGCCACTGTCACCAGCCCGGCGGCCCGTCGACGCCGAAGCTGTTACGCATGCAGGAGCGCCGCGCGCCGTGGACGCACTGGCTGCGCAACAACGCCAACCAGCCCGGCGGCGTCGCGCTGGTCCAGGATTTCCAGGCCGCGCACGGCACGCTCGAGGACTACGCCGGCATCCCCGCCGATCTGTTGGCCACGCCGAGCGCCGATCCGCTCGCGCTCGAGGCGCTCATCGAGAACGACAGCGTCTCGCCGCAGCCGAACGAGTTCAACACGACCAAGATCGAAGCCCAGGTGACGGCGTCGAACCCCGCCGAGCCCGAGCTCAACATGCCGATGGGCACGAGCGACACGTGGCAGCAGATCTACGACGTCGCCGCCGGCGGCAGCGCCATCCCCGTGCCCTATCACGACGTCAAGGTCACCGATCCGTCGAAGCTGGCCACGCTCACCGCCGCCTATCGCGCGTTCGTCGACGGCGCGACCTCCGCGCGCGATCTACCCGACCTGCGCGACGCGCTCCTCGACGACGGCCTCGCCGACATGGGCCTGCGCCCGCGCGCCGGCGCCGACGGCATGGGCATCCTCCAGCAGATGTGCCAGCGCTGCCACAACTCGTCGCTCGATCAGACGATCTCGCGCGCCGCGTTCAACGTCGAGGGCTACGCGACGCTGTCGCGCGCCGAGAAGGACAAGGCTGTAGCGCGGCTCACGCAGCCGGCGAGCTCGCCGACGCTGATGCCGCCGGCTCGCTTCGGCGCGCTGAGCTCGGATGAGCTTGCGACCGTCGTCGGCTTCCTGAAAGAGTGAACATCGCCACGAGCCCGAGCTCGCACACCACGGCCATCGCCAGGATCGCGCGCGGCAGCGCCACGTGCGCGCGCTGCACCAGGAACGCCATCGTCGTCGGCACGAACGCCGCGAACAGCGCGCCCACGTGATAGACGACGCCGACCGCGCGCGCGCGCACCGCGGCGGGAAACAGCTCGGTCAGAAACAGCGGCGTCACGCCGGTGAAGCCGACCGCCAACCCGCCGCCGAGGAACGCGCCCAGGCCGAGCAGCGCCGGCGCCATCCCGACGTAGAGCGGCAGAAACGGGAGCGACGCCAGCGCCGGCACCGCCACCGCGCGCGCCACGCCCTTCTTCGCGGCCAGGATGCCGGTGACGATCGCGCCCCCCATCATGCCGAGGTTGAACAGGGTCACGTAGTGCGCGATCTCGGCCGGCTTGTGGCCGAGCCCATCGAGCAGCGTGGGATAGAGGCCGGTCAGCCCGTAGTAGGCGCCGAAGCCGCAGCCCATGATCACCGAGGCCCAGGCGATGGTGCCGAGATGGCCGCGTAATTGTGCCGATGCATCATTAATGATTCGTCCTTTTGATGCACGCGCATCATGACCCTGGCGCGCGCGCCACTCTTCGCTCTCCGGCACCCAGATGCGGATCGGCAGCACCAGGAGCGCCGGCGCCGCCGCCACCAGGAAGAGCGCGCGCCAGCCGAAGTGCGGCACCACGTAGCCGTAGGCCAGCGCGGCCAACAGGTAACCAACGGCCCAGCTGCCCTGCAAGACGCCCGAGGCGATGCCGCGGCTGCGCGCCGGCCAGTTCTCCATCGCCAGCGTCGCGCCCGAGGTCCACTCCGCGCCCATGCCGAAGCCGAACAGAGTGCGCAGGATGAGGACCGCCTTGAACGAGGGCGCGAAGGCGACGCCACCGTCGCACAGCGCGAACCAGACCAGCGAGATCATGAGCGGGAGCTTGCGCCCCCAGCGATCGGCCGCCGCGCCCGCCGCCACGCCGCCGAACAGGCGCAAGAGCAGCGTCAGCGTGATCGATCCGGCGGTGGCGGTCACGCCCACGTGAAACTCGCGGGCCATCGCCGGCATCACGAGTAGGAATATCGTGAAGTCGAACGCGTCGAGCACCCAACCCACCCAGGCCGCCACGAACGTGAGCCACTGTCCGCGTGTCGGCTCGCGCCACCATGCCGTTTCCGTCCCATTCGCTCGACGCTCGCTCATTCGGCACCTCTCTCGCTGCGGCGTCATTTATTGTGCATCTGCACAACAGTCGTCAAGTGAAATTGTGCGATCGCACAATTAACACTGCACGCGTCGTTCACGAAGTGCTTGACAGATTCACGCATTGAACTAAGAATACAAATCATGAATGCGCGTTCACCTTCTGACACGAAGGCTCAGAGCCTGCGATCGCGCCTCAAAGAAGCGACCGCCGCCGCCATTCTCGACGCCGCCGAAGAGCTCTTCGCCGAGAAGGGCCTCTCCGCCGCGCACATGAACGAGATCGCCGCCAAGGCCGGCGTCGCCGTCGGCACGCTCTACAACCACTTCGAAGATCGCGACGCCCTGCTCTCCGCGCTCGTCGAGACCCGCCGCGACGAGATCCTCGAGGTGATGGACGAGTTCCTGGCGCAGCCGTCGTCGGGCGACTTCCGCACCGACCTGACCGCGCTGGTCCAGCTCATCGGCGGCTTCTTCCAGAAGCACCGCCGCTTCCACCTCATCATGCACCGCCTCGAGTGGGGGCTGCACACCGGCAACTTCCCGGCGACGGCGACCTGCGCGCCGGTGATGAAGCGCGAGATGTACACGCGCCTCGACAAGCTGATCCGCCGCGGCCTCAAGCAAAAGGCGCTGCGCGCCGAGCTCGCCGATCAGTACGCCTATCTATTGTTGGGCCTGTTCCGCTCGATCCGCCTGCAGCAGATCGACGAGGGCCTCGATCCCGAGCGGCCCATCGACGTCGGCGCGGTCGTCCGCTTCTTCATGGAAGGCGCGGCAGTCTAGATGGTCGCCGCAACCCTACCGAACGTCGTCACGCGCGCGCCGACCAACAAGTGGCTGGTCACCGTCAGCATCACCTTCGGCACGCTCATGGGCACCATCGACGCGTCGATCGTCAACGTCGCCGTGCCGCACCTGTCGGGCTCGCTCGGCGCCACCGTCGAGCAGATCACGTGGGTGACCACCGGCTTCGCGCTCGCCAACGTCATCGTCATGCCGCTGACCGCGTTCCTCGGCCGCCTCTTCGGCCAGAAGCGCGTCTACATGTTCTGCCTCGGCCTGTTCCTCGTCGGCTCGATGCTGTGCGGCATGGCGCGCTCGCTCGAGATGCTGGTCGCCTGCCGCGTCCTCCAAGGCTTCGGCGCCGGCGCGCTGCAGCCGACCGAGCAGGCGATCCTGCGCCAGACCTTCCCGCCCGAGGAGCAGGGCATGGCGATGGCGCTCTTCGGCATCGCCGTCATGCTCGGCCCCGCGTTCGGCCCCACGCTCGGCGGCTACATCGTCGACAACTGGAGCTGGCCCTGGATCTTCTACATCAACCTGCCGGTCGGGATCCTCGGCCTGTTCATGGTTCACACCTTCGTCCACGAGCCCGACGACATTCGCCAGGCCAACCTCGCCGCCGCCGCCAAGCAGCGCAAGCACATGGATTGGTCGGGCATCGCGCTGCTCTCCGTCGGCCTCGCTTCCTTGCAGTACGTGCTCGAGGAAGGCATTCGCAAGGACTGGTTCCAGGACCCGCTCATCTCGGTGCTCGCGGTCGTCGCCGTCATCTCGCTCCTGCTCTTCGTCGCGCGCGAGCTGACCGCGACGATGCCGGCGGTGAACCTGACGCTGTTCAAGGACAAGGTGTTCCTCACCGGCACGCTCATCGGCGGCGTCATGTTCGCGATGCTGATGTCGGTCACGTTCATCCTGCCGGTGTTCATGCAGACGCTGCTCGGCTACGACGCCATGCAGTCGGGCATCGCGCTCATGCCGCGCTCGATCGTCATGTTCTTCGTCGTGCCCATCGTCGGCCGCATCTACAACAAGGTGCAGCCGCGCATCGTCGTCGGATTCGGCATCATCTGCTTCGTCATCAGCACCGTGCAGATGAGCCACTACACGCTCGAGACCAGCCAGAGCCAGCTCATCTGGCCGCTCGTCATCCAGGGCGTCGGCTTCGCCTGCTTGTTCGTGCCGCTGACGACGGTGGCGCTGGCGTCGATCGATCGGAAGAAGCTCGCCGACGCCACCGGCATGAACTCGCTGGTGCGCCAGATCGGCGGCTCGCTCGG
>DASXOU010000626.1:0-4650 GCA_036494045.1 Polyangia bacterium
ACCGCCGACGACATGGAGTAGCGTGGTAAAACTGCGAGCATGAAGCTGGTGCTCGCCGACGCCGACGAGAAGCGCGCGCGCGATCGGCTGACCTACGAAGCCTGGGGCGAAGCGCTCACGCCCGAACAATATCTGATTCGCGAGGAGCGGCTGTGCGCCCATCCATGGGCACGCGCCGCGATGCAGTGGTGGCTGTGGAAGGACGACGACGGCAAGGTGCTGTCGTCGTGTGAGACCTATCGCATGTCGTCGGCGGTGGAGGGCGAGCGCGGCGAGACCTGGGCGGTGGCGAGCGTGTTCACCGAGCCGGCGCTGCGCGGGCGCGGGCACGCGCGGGCGATGATGGACGCGCTGCTCGAGCGCGCGCGCCAAGAGGGCGCGCAGGCGTCGACGCTGTTCAGCGACGTCGCGCCGATGCAGTACGAGCGATCGGGGTACGCGGTGCGGCCGGCCGAGGACCTCGTGTTTCCGCCGGCGCAGGGCGATTCGGCGCACGGCGTGGACGCGCTCGTCGAGGTCGTCGGCGAGCTCGAGCCGTACGTCGACGACTTCACGGTGTGGCCGTCGCGCCAGCAGCTCGATTGGCACCTCGAGCGCGGGCGGACCTATGGAGCGCTGCTGCGCCGGGCGCCGTTGTCATCGGTGGGCGCGCGCGCCGGCGAGGGCGTGGCCTATTGGGTCGCTGATTGGAAGAACGATCGGTTGACGATGTTGTGGCTCGACGCGGCCGACGCGTACGAAGCGGAGGCGCTGGTGCAGACGGCGCGCAACGTGGCGTCTGCGGCGCGGCTGCGCGAGGTGCGGCTGTGGGCGCAGCCGTGGCCGTTTCCCGGGCGCGCGGATCTCGGCGGCGATCGCGTGCGGCGCGTGGGCGCGGTGCCGATGATCGCGCCGCTCGTCGGTGCTGTGCGCGCGGAGATGTGGACGCAGATTCCGCGCGCGGTCTGGGTCTAGGGCCGCTCGGTCGCGTGCTCGGCGAGGACGACGACGCGGAGAGCGCGCGCGGCGACCTCGATACGCACCTGCGGCGTGGCGGGAAATTCTTCGCCGTCGATCTGCGCCGCCAGCGGTTGGCCAGGCTGCTCGTCGAAGGCGAGCTCGATCGTCGCCGCCGACAGGTTGTCGGAGTGGCGCACGCCGACGGCGGCGAGCGCGTCGGCGGCGGCGCCGCTGCCGTCGAGGTGAACGATCGCCTTCGAGATCCAATCGCGCTTGCCGACGAAGGGCACGACCTCGAAGCGGCCGTCGTCGTGCCGCGCGTCGGGATCGAAGACCCACAGGCCGCCGTAGATGCGCGTGCCTTTGACGATGAGATCGGTCAGGCCGCGCCACGTATGCTCGGCGCCGTCGGCGGTGACGCGCACGTCGAACTTGCCGTCGTCGACGTAGCTGCCGAGGAAGGTGCGCAGGAGCGCGCCGGCGTAGACCAGTTGATCGCGCCAGACGTCGCGGACGACCGGGATGGCGCCGATGAGCTTGCGATCTTCGTTGCGTAGCGAGAGCACGCGCGGGCTGATGCCCCAGCCGGCGGAGTCGAAGAACCAATCGTCGCGGACGACGGTGCCGGCGGCGTCGCGCGCGATCAGCCGGCCGGCGTCGAGGCGCGCTTCGTTGCCGTCGGCGATGACGCGCACGTTGCGCGGAAGATCGGGCTCGCCGGCGCCGAGGCCGAAGCTCTTGCCCTGATCGTTGGCGGTGCCCGTCGGCAACATGGCGAGGCGCACCTCGGCGGCGCGGCCCGAGGCGAGGATGCCTTTGGCGACTTCGGCGAAGGTGCCGTCGCCGCCCATGTAGATCGCGGTGTCGAGCGCGCGATCGGCGGCGAGCGCGTCGGCGACCAGGCGCACCGTGCCGCCGGCCGGCGCAGTGGCAACGAAGCGGTGGGCCACGCCGGCGCCGTCGAGCAGGCGCATCGCTTCGGCGATGCGCGCGGCGTTCTTGCCGCTCTGCGCGGTCGGGTTGCCGACGAGAAGATGGCGAACACTCACGGCACGAGCTTACTTCGGCGCTTTGGCCGTGGGCAACGTGCCGTCGGCGACGGCGGCGCGCAGCGCGCGCTTTTGCACCTTGCCCGACGGGCCCAGCGGCAGCGCGTCGACGAAGGCGAACTCGCGCGGCACTTTGGTCGCAGCGATGCGCGCGCGCGCAAACGCGGCGAGCTCGGCGACCGACACGGTGTGGCCGGCGCGCACGACCACGACGGCAACGATCTCTTCGCCGAAATAGTCGTCGGAACGGCCGACGACGGCGACGTCGGCGACGGCGGCGTGGGCGGCGAGCGCGGCCTCGACCTCCGAGGGATAGACGTTGTTGCCGCCGCGGATCACGAGATCCTTGGTGCGATCGACGATCCACAAGCGCCCTTCGCCGTCGAGCCGGCCGACGTCGCCGGTGCGCAGCCAGCCGTCGCCGTCGATGAGCGCCGCCGTGGCCGCCGCATCGTCGAGGTAGCCGAGCATGCGGTGCGGGCCGCGCACTTCGACTTCGCCATCGGCGGCGATGCGCACCTCGACGCCGGCGACGGGGCGGCCGACGCAGCCGATGGTGCGCGGCGCCGGCGGCGCGTCGATCGTTGAGAACGACGCTTCGGTGAGCCCGTAGCCCTGGCGCACCTCGCAGCCGAGCCGCTGCTCCGCGCGACGGCAGAGCGCGTCGGCCAGCGGCGCGCCCGCCGACAAGACCCAACCAAGCGCGCGCGGCGTCGGGCCCGCGTCGTGCTCGGCGGCGCAGACCGCCGCGAGCATCGTCGGCACCGCCGGCCAGAAGGTCACGCCGCGCGCGTCGAGGAGCGCGAGCGCGCGCGCGGCGTCGAAGCGGCGCATCACCACCAGGCGCGCGCCGGTGGCGAGCGCGAGCAGCATCGCCATGCGGCAGCCGAACGAGTGCGTCAGCGGCAGCGCGCCGAGGATGACGTCGTCGGGGCCGAGGCCCACGGTGCGCGCGACGTTGCGCGTGTGCGCCACCAGCGACACGTGCGAGACCGCCGCCGCTTTGGCGACGCCGGTCGTGCCCGACGTGAACAATATTTGTGCAACCGCATCATGATCGACGGACGAAAATGATGCAGCCGCATCATTTCGCATCAGCTCGGCGACGAGCGCGTCGTCGACCAACAGCTTGGTCTTCGCCAGCGCCGTGCGCGCGGCGACCTCGGGCGGCGCCGACACCGTCGACAACGGCACCACCGCCGCGCCGCTCAGCGCCACGCCGAGCCACGCGGCCACGAACTCGCGCGAGTTGTCGGCCATCAGCGCCACGCGATCGCCGGCGCCGACGCCGCGCGCGCTCAGGCCGGACGCCGCGCGGCGCGCGCGCTCCGCCGTCGCCGCGAAGCTCCACGCGTCGCCGGTTTCGTCGACGAGAAAATCGCGCGCGCCCCACTCTTCGACGGCCGCCGCCAGCAGCTCGGCGACGGTCATGCGTCGCGGCGACCGACCTCGAGCAGCGCTTCGGCCATCTCGCCCAGCCCCGAGCGTTCCATGGCGACGAGCAGATCGCTCGCCATGTTGGTCTCGAGGCAGCGGCGCACGTAGGCCTGCACCCAACGCAACGTCTCGACCGCCTCGGGAAACGGCACGCCGGTGGCGTGCTGCAAGCCTTCGGCGAGTGGTTTCAGGTTGTCGAGCGGTTGGGTTTCTTCGCGCATCGAAGGGAGGCTGTGCAAAGGTCGCGCCCACACAATGGAGCGACCAGTCGCGCGAATCAAGAGGGGCACTCTCCGATTTTCGGAGGGTCGCGGGACTGCTGTTGCCGTCGAGAACATCGAACCCGGGGCGCGACGCGGCCGTCGCCGCATGGCACGCGGGCTGCTTGAGGCGCGGCGCATGGCAAGGCTCGACACAACGGCAGTCTGGTTCCAGCGCGGCGAGGACGTGGAGGCGATGGCGGAGACGCCGCCGGCGAACGGCAGCGAAGAACGGCGCGTGCCGACGATGGTTTGGGTCGCGGCCGGCGTCGCCCTGTCGGCGGCGATCTTCGCGGCGGTGCTCGTGCACGTGGCGCACGCCGCGCGCATCGTCGACGAGCCGCTGGCCAATCCGTCTGCCGCGGCAACTGCGCCCGCCGCGGCGATCGTGACGCAGCCGCCGCCAGCGACGACACCCGCAGCGACCGCGCCCGCAGCGACCGCGCCCGCGGCGGCGGCGCCCGCAGCGACGGCACCGGTCGCGCCGCGCGTCGAGCACTCGCTCGACGGCGAGCGGCTCCTCCGCCACGGCAAGCCCGCCGCCGCGCTCGCCGCCTTCCAGCAGACGCTGGCGCAAAACCCAGACGCCGTGCGCGCGCTGCGTGGCGCCTGCGTCGCGCTCGGCAAGCTCGGCCGCGTCAACGACGGCGCGCGCGTCTGCCGTCGCGCCCTCGACCGCGCGCCCGACGACGTCGACACCCGCCGCGCGCTCGCCACCCTCTACTACGACGGCGGCGCCTACAAATGGTCGGCGACCGAGTGGCGCCGCGTCGTCGCACGCGCCCCGCGCGACGCCCACGCGCGGCGGGCGCTGCGCGCCGCCGAGGCCCGCGCCGACCGCGGCTAGCGTGGGCTGCCCGCCGGCGGCCCGGCAGAAATTGTGGGGCTCTGCGCCGTGAGCCGGCCGTAGCGTGAGGGGAAACCAACTGTGCCGTGACAAAGTTCGCTGAGGACAGAGGGAGATC